>SVEA01000118.1 GCA_015057615.1 Lachnospiraceae bacterium
AAGAAATGAAATGGTCAACAAAAGGACAGAAAAAAACGTGCGGTAAATACCAGCACGATGCAATAGATAAAGTATAGGAGCTGCCGAATTTAATCAGCAGTAAAGCTACCGTAGGTGGGAACTATAATTTGACGCGTGACACTTTCGTTAGATAATATATCTTGTTGTTGCAAAATACAGGCAAAGTATATGTATCAGAATTGTAGTCTGTTAATTCACGTATAGTAGTATTCTTAGTTCCCGTAACTTGAATACGTCTAATAATTAATTTATTCACATCTCCAATATCATTATAATCGGTATAATATATATATCCGGCATCCAAGCCTATAATATTTAATCTTGTGGTTTTTTGTTGTGTATATAACTGTTTTTTGTTACTTCCGTCTGTTTTAATACGATAGATAGCCTTATTATATGTATAATATATATAATTATCTTTTAGATAAAAAGGTTTATCATCCACCTTAGTAAGTGTTTTGGTTGTTCCTTTATTTTTATCCTTCTTAATTAAGTTTACGCCTCCTGTACTATTACTGACTACACCGCTTTTATAATACACCATATTGGTGCTATTATCTTTAATGGCGGAAATCCCTTTTAGTGCTGTACTAGAAGCTATGACTGGCTTACATCGAATTAACAACAACGAAAAAGCAACTGGTAGCATAAATAATATAAAAATATGGATTTTGCGACTTTTCCAATACATAATGTTATTACTCCTTTCCTAATCTATCTGATAACATAATGCATATTTGAACTTTTAGCATATTCAAGGGCATATGAATCTTTAGGTACAATTAATGTAATTAAATATTTACATTCAAAGAATGTGAGATCTGATATATTAGTAACGGACGTAGGTACTGTGACAGAATCTACACGATTCTTACAATTAAAAGCATATGCAGTAATCGTTACAACATTTTCAGGAATAACTACATCTCCCGAACAGCCTGTTGCGTCATATAATACCTTACCTATAATTATCATTTTATTGTTCTTCTTACTATTTGTAAGCCAAGCTGTTTTATGAAAAGCCATGCCACCTATATATTCTAGACTTTCGGCAGGGAATGTTATATTTTTTAGTTTCATACAATTATAAAAGGCTCTTGTATCAATCTTTGTAATGCCTTCTTTCATTTTTACTGTTGTAAGATTAATACAATCAGAAAATACTCGGTTACCAATGGTCTCTAGTGATGCAGGAAATGATAGAGAGGTAATACTACTACAATTCATAAACGCATAATCATCAATGGAAACTAATTTAGTGTTAAAAGTTATTGATGATAGTTTAGTACAATTACAAAACGCATAATTACCAATCGCTTTTAAATTCTTTGGCAAAATAATCTTTTTTAAAGCTATACATGCATTAAAAGCTCCAAAGTCGATAGTGGTTATGCTGGATGGCAATTTTACCGTGGTAAGTTTTTTACAAGCTAAAAATGTATTTTGGTTAATAGCTTTAACTCCTTCTGGCACTGTAACTGAGGTTATAGCTGAACCATAAAAAGCATTTGCAACAATATAGGTAATATTATTAGGTATAGTGATTGCCCCCTTACAAGAAGAACCATCAACCAGTATGTTATCTATTATTACCATCGGATTTTTCTTCTTAGCATTGCTTAACCATAATGTGCTGGTAAAGGCACCCCAGCCTATGGATTTTAGCTGCTTTGGAAATTTAATAAATTCTAGTTTTTTGTTTCCTTCTAATAATGATCCTGGTATATGTTCAAGTTTTTGTGGTAGGCTAATTGTATGTAAATTTATACAATCACTAAATGCTCCAACACCAAGTACTTCAATTGAACTTGGTAAAGTTACTGTAGTTAAACCTTTGCAAAAGAGAAATGCACCATAACCAATTTCTTTTAATCCTTCTGAAAATTTAATCTCCTTTAATGAAAAGCAGTAAGCAAATGCTCGGTCACCAATACTTAATACCGAGGATGGAATCTTAACGGATGTAATTTGGGTACCATCAAATGCACTCTCCCCTATTTTAGTTACACCATCTGGAACAACTATATTTCCTGTGGTTTTGCCAGATAGTAAGATATCATTCATTGTTATATAAGGCTGGGATGCTCTATCATTTAACCATTTTGTCCCCGAGAACATGTCAATACTGATATTGGTTTTGGTATTAATTGTAATGTTCGTTAAGTTAGAACAACCCTCAAAAACATTATACCCTAGATTGTCAACGGATTCTGGTATGATAATATCCGTTAAGGAAGTACAATATGCAAATGCTTGGCTACCTATTGCTCTTACATTAGGTGGTATCGTAATTTCCTTTAAATTGCTACATTTATAAAAAGACCAGGAGTCAATTTCCTTTAAGCTATTTGGAAGTATAATATACTCCATATTATTATTATTAAAAACATAGGATTCAATTTTAGTGACACCTTCGGGGACAATTACAGTAGTTTCATTTCCAGTATAGGCGGTTAAGATTCCATCATCTATGGTAATATCTTGTACGGATGTGGAAACTGATTCTGTCATAGTGGCATAGACTATGGTTGTGAATGGAGCATTACTAAAAATCAATAAGAACAGAATTGCAAATAAACCTAAAAGCACTTTCTTCATTTCTACCTCCCTGTTACCACTCTGAATTAACGAACAGCACCATTTTTAAAGTTATCATACCATTGTTCTATTTCTTTATTGCTATCTACTTAAGTATTTTAAATATGTTATAAGCGAATTTAACAGCAGCGGATTCATTTGCTATAATAAACCTCCATCAATAACTTTACATGTACATAATTTTGCTTTAATGGATTTCTAAATTGTATTTCTTCCCATACATATTCTTTTTCCATTGGTCAGCATATTCATTTCCAGTAATCCTCATGAATTTCACGAATTTTTATTTCCATTCAAACCTCCCACTATTTTAATTCACGCTTGTCAACAACTTTGAACTAGTATTAATTAAATATACTCCATAAATGTCCATAAGAATTATCAGAATATCGCAAACGCCAAATTATGTTGAAAACATTAACAAGATTTAGTATCCGAGCTTTATTTTTTTAAACACCATTTGATATATTCCTTAACTGATATTTCTTTACTGTGTTTCACAGCAAGATATAAATATACATTGAGCAATCGAGATATAAATATCTTTTATATCAAAAATATAAAGCCGAGGAATCTGTATAAGATCTAAACTCCCGTTCCATACAATCTTATCAAGTAAACTGCAAAATGATCCGGACATGACCAGAATGTAGATTAAATTCACTATTTTTGCCGGAACATCCTTTTTACTTCTATAGAAGGAATAACTGCGTATTAAGAAAATGATAATTATCACATTTATTATAACTGTGAATCCAAAATTACGAAATAGCGTGAAATAATTACCTCCAAATCTTAAATTTGTATTTATTACCTGATGAAATCTAATGATATTCCCTATAATACTTATGTCAACATTATAAAAAAAGTTATAAATAATAATTTTAACAAGTTGATCGAATACAACGAATATACCAATAGCGGTAATATATCTCCTTAAATATTTCATAATACACCTTTCTCCCCACCTGAGACAGACTAGGCAATTTTATCCCTCCTGCTTTATCCATATATAAGTTGGTAGTGAACATCTGGCTATATCAAATCCATCTTCTGTAGGGCGTTCAAAACGAACTTCTACGCATTGAGCACCATTCTCTTTAATAATATGAGAATCCACAATTTCAGGTCCATCCACTAAAATCATATATGGGTATATCATGATATCAACCTCCTTTACTGCTCATGAAATTCTCTTGTTATTCGTATAACATGACTCTCTTTCGTATTTATTTGTAAATAGTATAAATCAATAGTCCATATTTTTCCACATTAAATCTCAAAAAATCTGCCCCTTTCAAAGAACAGCTGCTGCAAGAAAGCTTTAAAGACATATTGCGCTGTCATGCTCTGCGCCTCCCTGCTTTCTATAAATGAAAAAGCGGTGCTCCCCTATGGTATCAAATTGCGGCTGACTCTCCCACATAATACTAGAGAGAGAACGATAGTCACAAAATAAAAAGCCATTTTTCCAAAAAGCAATATTATTTATCATTTTCGAACTTGTGTTCCTATTGCTTGTATGGTATATTTTCCTATGCAGTCTTAACTGCTGGCAATCGTGTATAGGGTGGTTGACCTTCATTCTACATAGAATGGAGGTGATGCATATGAACAATAAGTTCGATTTTAAAGACTTGATTCAATTTGGAATGTTCATTATAGCACTACTGAATTCATTTATTTGATTTGTCATTAACGTAAAAAACCTTCCCTGTACTTTGGCGAGTCAGGAAGGTTTTTTACTATATTCTACTGGTCAACCACCCTGTGGCGATTGCCTTTTCTAATTATAATATAACAAATCATAAAAACTTTGCAAGTGTTTTGAAAAATTGCAGAGAGTTAAATATATTTATTTTGCGTTATTTTTTCGCCTCATAATATAGAGGTATCAGCTATATAGGTTCATTTCTTTCTTAATGAAATTATATACTAGAGATTATTATAATAGAAAAGTTCATATAAACAGTGTATTTCGACTATCATGAATTTTTCAATCTCGCAGTTTTACTATCTTATAACAAAAATACGTACCCGGTTTTATATTGTCATCATCATAATATAGCAACCCCAGCCTATCAAAATAAAACGTATGATGAAAATCATACTCTCTAAGCACCTGGTATGCTTTTTCATAATTCTCATATGCTGCTCCACCTATTGCAATTGTCATATGAAACGTATAGTCACAGTCATGTTCAGCTGGACAAGGTCCCAGCTTTGCTTCTAAAATCTCAAATAATTTTTTCTGCATTGCCTTTAATTGTGGTGTACTCTCCGCTCTAATTGACATGCAACCAGACTCATAGCCGAATACGTTGCTGCGAATGCAATTAAGTTCAAGCAATGGAACATATATTGCCTTTATTTCCTGAGCAAATTCATCAAACATAGTTTCCACTGCGCCCAGATTTGATATTGTAAAAGGCTGCTTCAGTGAAATGTGATGTGGTAGTCTTGCCATTTCAAATCCAAGATTGCCGGCTCGATGCGCTTCAAGCATGCATTTTCTCCCAAAATTCTCTGCTTCAACATCAGCAAGTAGAACAAATGTCGCTTTCATTTGCAATCCTCCTTATGAGTTCTTCAACAGACATATTTCCTATATCGCCTTCTTCCCTTCCACGAACGGAAACCGTATTGCCAACTAGCTCACTCTTCCCGATTACTGCCATATATGGAACCTTATCCAGCCTAGCTTCTCGTATTTTGTATCCAAGCTTCTCATCTCGCATATCAAGCTCACATCTAACACCCGCTGCTTTCAACCTATCCGTTACCATTGTGGCATATTGCAAAAAAGTATTCGAAATCGGGAGAACTTTTACTTGGACCGGTGCCAGCCATACCGGAAACTTTCCCGCATAATGCTCAATTAGGATTCCGATAAACCGTTCAATTGAGCCAAAAACAACACGGTGAATCATGATTGGTTGATGCTTCTCGCCATCTGCACCAATGTATTCTGCATGGAATCGTTGTGGCAATTGAAAATCCAACTGAATTGTTCCGCATTGCCATGTTCTCCCTATAGCATCTTCCAAATGAAAATCTATCTTTGGGCCGTAAAATGCACCATCACCTTCATTTATAACATACGGCAATTTCATTTCGTGAAGAGCCAGCTTCAATGCCTCAATTGCTTCGTTCCAATCTTCATCGCTACCAATACTTTTCTCCGGTCTTGTTGATAACTCCACATGATATTTGAAACCAAACTTACGATAGACCTCATCAATTAATCGTACTACGCCCTTAATTTCCTCGGTCACTTGCTCCCGCATCATAAAGATATGAGCATCATCTTGGGTAAAGCAGCGTACCCTCATTAAGCCATGAAGAGCACCGGATTTTTCATGACGATGAACAAGACCAAGTTCACCCATCCGTATTGGTAATTCCTTATAGGAATGTGGCTGCATTTTATATACGAGCATCCCACCCGGACAGTTCATAGGTTTTACTACGAAATCCATATCGTCAATTTCTGTTGTATACATACTTTCACGATAATTTTCCCAATGTCCAGAAACCTCCCATAGTTCACGTCTAAGCATAATCGGTGAGGATATTTCCACATAGTCCTCGCGTTCATGAACTTTTCTCCAATACTCTAGCAATAAATTCTTTAAAACCATCCCCTTTGGCAGAAAGAATGGAAAGCCTGGTCCTTCATCCATAAGTGTGAATAATCCCAGTTCCTTTCCTATTCGTCGGTGGTCTCTCGCTTTAGCTTCTTCCTGCTTCTCAATATACTCGTCAAGCTCACTTTGCTTTGGAAATGCAGTGCCATAAATTCTAGTCAACATCCGGTTCTTTTCATCGCCTCTCCAATAAGCACCTGCAAGAGCTGTAAGCTTTATTGCTTTGACAATGTTTGTATTTACTACATGTTGGCCGGCACACATTTCCACATATTCACCCTGGCGAAAGAAACTGATTTGTGCCTCCTCCGGCATATCAACAAGCAATTCCAACTTATAGCTTTCCTGGCGTTCCTCCATTTCTCTTATAGCAACCGCTCGGCTTACACTATAGTGTTCAATTTGCAAGGCTTCTTTTACAATCCGCTTCATCTCCTCTTCAATCTCTGAGAGTTTTTCTGAAGTAAGCTCAAATTCAAATTCAAAATCATAATAAAATCCGTTTTCTATTGCAGGTCCTATCGCACATTTTGTCTCCGGGTATAACCGTTTTACCGCTTGTGCAAGAATATGTGCAGCAGTATGGCGTAACGCATTTCGTCCTACCTCCTCTCCAAATGAGCTTTCGATGATTTCTCCATTCTTCATTATCACTTTCATCCCTTTGTCTCCTTTCGGTAATAAAATTGATAACATAAGAAAAGAATTCTGATACGATTCATATTTTAGAATCGGTGTGCTCCTAAAGAAGGAAACTTCTACCCCTTCCACAGAATAAAAAAGCACCCTAAGACAAAATATTACTGTCTAAGGGTGCATAGATTCCTGCACGGTTCCACCTTAACTTTTCACTTCGGATTCCATCAAATCCTAACCTTTAACGCAGGTATACGATAACACATACTTTTTTCTGTGTTACAGCTCAGGAATGGTTTTCAATCAAATTCCACATAAGGGACTTACACCAAATGTCCCTCTCTCTGTCTGTTTCCTATTGATCTACTCTTTTCCATCATTGCTTTTCTTATGTTATTAAATTATATTATAGTCCGGAAGAAAATATTGTCAAGAATATTTGTAAGCAACTTCTGTAAATGTAAGCTTAAGCATTAAAAAACAGGAGACTTGCGTCTCCTATTTTTAATTATACTATATAATTTATTTATTGTTTAATGCTGCCTGCGCTGTATGAAATGTAGGGTAGGTGAAGCATTCCCTTCTATATGAAAGGATGTCAATTATTTTATTAACAGTAAAATTTAATTTCGTCTTCTTTAAAATGACTTTTCCATTCATCACATATTATAAAATACTGTGCTGATATGATTTCCATTAATTCATTCAACTCATTTTGAGGTATTCTACCACCATTATTTGCTGCAATACATCCACCAGATGCTGTTAACCATATCTTAGTTGCATTAGCGTTTGGCTTCCCTTTTCCTACATGTACGTGGATAGGTTCGTCATTTTCATTAGACCAGAAAAAAACTTTATATCCACCAACCTGAAATAAACTAGGCAATTTTTATACCTCCAGATTCAGCGTATTTATATAATAAATGAGCATTACTATGAAGAAATTTGATAAACTTCTCAATCTCCAAATCTGTAAACCCTTCACGCTTTATCCATGTGTAAGATGGTAAAGAACATCTGGCTATATCAAAACCTTCTTCAGTAGGGCGTTCAAAATGAACTTCCACACATTTAATACCATTTTCTTCAATAACATGCGAATGTACAATTTCAGTGTCATCCGCTAAAATCATGTACGGATACATCATGACTTTTAACCTCCCTTACTTTACAAGAATATTTACCTTCATTCTTCAATTAGTATAACACAAATTTATTTTTTATTCCATAAAGTCTAATATCTTCTTATAGCCAAAAATTTTTTTAATACTTTCCCTAAGCAGTTTCATAACTGCCGGCAATCGTGTATAGGGTGATTGACCTTCATTCTACATAGAATGGAGGTGATGCATATGGACAATAAGTTCGATTTTAAAGACTTAATTCAATTTGGAATGTTCATTATAGCACTACTGACATTCATTTATTTGATTTGTCATTAACGTAAAAAACCTTCCCTATACTTTGACCGAGTCTGGGAAGGTTTTTGTTCCCAATATTATTATAGCGAAAAACTGCTTTCATCCTGCTAGACATATTATTTGCTCGTTCACTAAATAGGCTCAACGATAAATGCTTTTTAAGTCTTATCGATCTTTGAAGCCCCCAGTCTACTAAAACACAATTAAGGAATTCAAGGTTTATATTTCGGATCACTCATAGAAAATATGATTTCACCTTTAGAATTGGTAAGCGTTGCGTCTGTAATACCATTTCTCTTTAAATGATTATATAAATTATCATAAAGCAGGGTGCGGATATCATCATAGTCTGTGTAATGCTTAAAAATTTTATCTGCAAGGCCTTTGATTTCTTTCCCTGATACTGGCAACGTACAATATTCCCTGATGGATGGATCAAATTCCGATCCATCTCGTGCTTGCTCGTAATTCTCAAGGACATACCCGCCGTTATCATTTTTGCGAAAGGTAATTGCAGCTGGAATGATGCTGCCCCCTTCTTCCGATAAAGTATTCCCATAAAGTTTATATCTCGCACTATATGTGGTTACAAAGACCTTTAGTAAATCTTCTTCCTCATAGCTCCCGAATACCTTTGGAGCAACAATTGTAAAACCGCCTCTTTTGTTAGAATTTGAATCCCTTTCTATTTCGGTATCATAGACAAGTTTTTCCATTGTGTCCTGACCATCATACTCATAATCTGGCAGCATAATTTCCTGGTGAATATCCAGCGCATCATACCATTCTTGTGGAGACAGCAATTCATCGGTAACGTTATTTCGTGCTCCCAAAAGCTCCTTACACAGTACCATCATGACTTGCCCCCGCAGTCCTTCGGCATTACCTGCCTCAAACTGTGAAAGCATATATTGTAAGGCATCTTCACCGCCATACTTGAAGAAGTTTTCATATTCCTTCTCATGTGCATTGATATAATTCTGTGGATTGGAAGATTCCTTTGGTGATGAGAGTATGACGCTTAGATTGTCTTCTACAAGCTTTTTAACGTCTTCATTTTTGCCAATAACAGATGTGCCATTAATCAGCTTGCTAAATTCTTCTTTGCTTTTGGCAAAATCTCTGACATCTTTTCCATATTGATGATTTGCCCATCCTCGCGTGTACTGCATAGAATATGGAGCTAACCCATCATCTAGGTTGAAATCGATATATTCTACGTTTTCAATCAGAGCAAACATTATCATAGCATTATCTTGAAACTGTTGTTGATTTACTTCACCACTATATAAATTTCTGGTATCTGTATCTGTTTTTAGATTGACAGTTATTGCAAAAGGCTCACTATCAGTTAAAAGCTCAAAGGAATCATAAGCTATGTTTTTAGGAAATGTTAATAAAGAGATTATACCTCCGACCTTTGAGTTATCGCCTACATACTCGGTTTTATTTTTCAAAAGCTGCGAAGTAAGGCTACTATCATCTGATTTAGTTGTAATTGGGTTGGTAAACAGACCCACCGTAACGACTACGGCTGTAACTAAAGCAACAGCAATCACCCAAAAAGTTGGTTTTTTATAATTTAGCACATTTTTAATCCTCCCACTAACATTTCCCTCGCCAAAAGCAAGAGGGCTTCCATTTAAAATGTGTCGTCCGGTAGCAAGCGACAATAATGAATTAGCATAGGGTTTTTTAATATCTTCATTCATCTCTTTCAGTACCTGTTCATCACACGAAAGCTCCATATCCGTACTCATCAACATAAACGCAATCCACACAAGAGGATTAAACCAATGTATAGACAATATTAAGAAAGCTACTATTTTAATTATATGGTCTTTTCGGTGAATATGGGTCTGTTCATGTAGTAAAATATAGTTTCTTTCTTCTACGTTAAGTCCAACCGGTAAATATATCTTGGGTTTTATTAATCCAAGTACAAATGGTGTTTTCAAATTCTTAACTTCGAAGATATTCTGCTCTATTAACTGTGCACTTTTTAACTGTCTTATTAAGATCAAAATAGATACATGACTATAAACTAGCAATGCTATAATACCTAAAACCCAGATATATGCCCCTATTTCTATATAAATCTGCAATGGATTTACACTTGCCCCAACCGTCGGAGTGGGAAGTGATTGGCTTACAAATGAATCAACTACTTCTATCCCACTATTAATCTGTGGACTTTGCTGATAGATGATATCATGGGGGATTGGAACAGCATTCGTATTCCGTGGCATAAGACTAAACATACTTTCAAAGGAGAATGGAATTATAAGGCGAAAAGCAACCACACCCCATAAGGCATAGGATATAACTTTTGGAGCTTTTTTGAGTAGCAGCCTGATTAGTATAACAAAAAGGATTACATAGCTTGCCGTAAGGCTCATATTTAAAACAGTAAGACATAATTCACTCATTGCTATACCTCCTTGTGCTCATCAATCAATCTTTTCAACTCTTCCGCCTGATGATTACTTAATTTTTTACCACTGATAAAAGCTGTTAAAAATTTCGGCAAAAACCCTCCAAAAGTATTCTCAACAAAACGTATACTTTGCTTAGCATAATATTCATCCTTTGTAATTAAAGACGAAACTACAGCATTTTCATTTTGAAAAATGCCTTTTTCACATAACTTTTTCAGTACTGTATATGTTGTGGATTTTTTCCATTTCATTACTTTTTCACTTAGCTTCACTAATTCACCAGAACCAATCGGCTCATTCTGCCAGATTAATTCCGCAAACTTCTCTTCACTTTCTGCAAGTTTATATTCTTTCATGATAAACCTCCTTGGTCTATACGATATCGACTTTATGTTTTATAGTCTATACCGAATAGACCTATTTGTCAATGAGACAAAATAAAAAATGTAACTATAAAATTTCAATCATAATAAACAAAAATCACCAACCAAGAGAATTTACCTCCTTATTGACGGTCAGCCACTAAAGTTATGTTTCTATATCTATGCTATCCCCCAAAACAATTATTTTTCTTCGGGGATATATAAGCAGCGCACGCAGCCTTCCATAAAAAAAGGTTCTATAATAAATGTTGGGGTATGTAAAAAACATACTTCCAGCATTTATTTTTATATATTAAAATGCATCTATACGAAGCCTCTAAAAATGCCAGTCATCCAAACAAACATTAAAAAGGAGGTTTTTCGATAGATGCACTCTCATTGTATCAATAAACTGCTGAATTTAGAAGATGTAATTATTAAAAATATTATTCATGCAGATGATTATTCAAAAATATTTATTGAAACAAAACCTTACACACAAACTTGCCCTCGTTGCGGTAATCATACCAAACGCATTCACAATTATCGATATCAGGTGATAAAGGATCTACCTTTTCAGTTGAAACATACATATTTGGTGCTTAAGAAAAGGCGATATGCCTGCAAGTGCGGCAAAAAGTTTTCGGAGAAGTATTATTTTCTTCCTACTTATCAACGGCGTATTTTACGACTTTCTTATAAGATAATTGACCTACTAAGAAACCTTGTAAATATCAAGTCCGTTGCTGAAACAACCAATGTATCGGTAAATACTGTTACACGGCTTTTGGACACTGTTAGCTATTCCACCCCCTCTCTTCCTGA
>SVEA01000119.1 GCA_015057615.1 Lachnospiraceae bacterium
AAGGGACTGGTCCCTTGCGGGTACTTAGGGCAGTGCCCTAAGCCCTCGGAGAGCTATTCGCTATCAATATCTACAGTTTTCAAGGTTCGTTTGAGCCTCTTTTTTGACTCGGTTTTCTCATAAATCATTTGACACTACCTAAGTATAGTTACCAAACACAAAACAATAAAATTGTATTTGCATTCTGTATTGATTTCAGAGGTTAAAACCCTTACACACTTAAAATATCATGAGAAAGTCAAAAAACGGTCAAGAGGCGCATTAAAAATGATACCGTATTTTCTAAAATCTCGAATGAACTTTTTTGCATCAAATATATTT
Source organism: Lachnospiraceae bacterium (assembly GCA_015057615.1). Lineage (GTDB taxonomy): Bacteria > Bacillota > Clostridia > Lachnospirales > Lachnospiraceae > Mobilitalea. The sequence continues at coordinate 322 of SVEA01000119.1, forward strand.
TTCAAAAAGATTATCAATGGCTCCTTGATATATCGTTTCATTCATAACCCCTGGTTTATCCCCAGGTTCTGCTTTTCTCCGCTCTAATTCTGATACAATGCCTATTACATTCTTGTCTTGAAAATACATATTGAAAATCATCTTTACAATTTTCGCCTTAGACTCTTCAATAATAAGAGTGCCATCATTCGCGTTTACATACCCATAACACTTTCTGTTATACAGTTTTGAAGTACCATTTGCAGCGTGTAGTTTAATGCCCCACTTATTATTATTGCTGCGTGACTCACTCTCTGCCAGGGCAATTGACTCTATTATTGAAATCATTAGGTTGCTGTTAGATCAGCCATATCCAGTTGTTCCTGTTCAAATATGATACGAATGCCGAGAAGTTTTAACTGGTTCAATGCATCGAGAATTTCCACTGTATCTCTCCCAAATCTGCTAATGCTCTTGGTAAGGATAATTTCTAAATCATGTGACATACAATCCTTCAGCATACGAGTAAACTCTTTACGAGAAGAACCTGTCTTGCTTGAATCAATATCTATATACACATCTACTATTAACCATTTGGGATTAATTGCTGTTAATCTTATTAGCGGGGACTTGGGCGATAAGACTTTTCAGCTGTTCAGTACTGTTTGTACTCACGCGGCAGTAAATGCCTACTCAGTTTTCACGCTTTGAAGGCTTTGCTGGAATATATTCAATCCGTTTATTTTCAGCCATGACAGAACCTCCGTAATTTGAATTTAAGGAATATTATATGGATAACGTGAGTCAAAGTAAATTTAATCATTTGTTAGAGTACGGATTACCTTGCAGGGATTGCCGACAGCTAGACTATTGGGAGGAATGTCTTTCGGAACGACACTGCCTGCACCGATTACACTATTTGCGCCGATAGTTACGCCTGGTAATATAATCGCTCCAGCGCAAATCCAAACATTGTCACCGATATTTACTGGGTGAGTATACTCCAATCCTGCCAACCGTTGTTCTACATCCATTGCATGTTCTTCCGTTATAATACAGACGTTTGGAGCAATGAACACATTGTTTCCAATTGTGATTTTCCCACTGTCCATAAGCTTACAATTAACATTAAGGAAGAAATTATCGCCTACTTCCGTATTATACCCATATGTGCAAAAAAGCGGCTGTTCCACAACGCAATTATCTCCAGTCTTGCCTAACAACTCGCGTATAGCAATTTGCCGTGCATCGCGATCTAGTGGATTTAATTTGTTGTATTCAAATAACTTTTTAATGGTAATATCACGGTCTGATACAAGTTCAGGATCGCCCGGCTGATATAACATTTCTGCATGTGATTTTTCTTTTTCCGTCATAGTAGTCTCTCCTTATACATCTAAATTAATTAGGCATTTGTTAAATGGCTGAATTCATTGATTTTACTGGGTTTTTACGTTACATTTATATAAATTTTCTCTCTGCTGTGGTAAAATAGTGTTCCCTTTCCCCGCAGGTAACATTTGAATAATCCCGGTTTTATATCATCGACAGCATAACTGGGATTTTGCTTGCTAGAAACGGATTGATTTACTTCGCCGTTTTATTCATAAAATCAACTTTATATTGCCATTCCCTGTATTTCTTCGTTGTCAGTAATCGTTCCTTCTGTGAGGGTGATACGCAGAAATATTGAGTCTGGCTCCTCGTTGCCGTCGTACTTCTTACACTTACCAACACAGAAAGAACGATGCAGCAAATAGCCATTATAGCATAACCTTTGCCCGATATCCACGCCTATTTTTTCTTTTTGAAAAAGGTTCATAGAAAATTCCGTGGGGATTTGGAAAACTTATACGACAACATAAAATACCATTGTTTTTTCACCCTGTATATTGCTTTACAGTCCAATTACATTTTCCATAATTATACAATTGGAAAAGGCATCTATATTTCTACAGATGCCTCCCTTACTATCCAAATAAATTTATACATATACCTATATTGTATATGTGATTTTTATCCTTCTTATATTAGCTCATTCTATTAGTATTTATATACTTCTGCATTTAGTAGCTCCACTTTGCAATGGGCATCTGTTTGTAAATCTAATTGATATGGATTAGAATTAATAAAAAGAATCACTTGCTTTATTGGCCCTAATTGAGTAGAAAACGGTATTTCTAACTCCTTGATTCCCTTTTGCCAAGTTGAATAACTAACCTGGCCTATCTCAGCTTCATTGCCATTGGTATCTTTTACTTTTAGCGTAAGAGCTAATATATTTCCATCGATGAAATTTAATCGCAATTTCAGCCTATTTGCTCCATTTACGGAATTTTGCATATTTCCTATCAGATTTGCCCAAGCAGCATTTTGATTTCCATACCGATACACTATGGTAGTTGTACCTACCTTTTCTAATGTGTATTGAGCCCACCCTTCATCTGTACTCCAATTTATAGTTCCACTATGATTGGTTGATCCTGTATTATTATATTGGGTATATTTAATCCAATCATACTCTGCTTGTAAAGGCGTTCTACCATTATAAGGCTTAAGCCAATTATCCACTCCTGTTCCCGGCCATACATTCATCATAATTTTACCAGGTGTTGATGGTATTTGCTGTGTGGCTGTATATACCGCTCTACCATCCACAAACCAAGTAATGGATCCCGGAAGCCATTCAAAACCATAGGTGTGAAAATCTTGAGATGCAACAAAACCTAGATTATAAATATATTCATGCCCTCCCACACCGTTGATAAAATAGTTAAATTGAACTTTCGTAGTATCCTTACCCAAAAACTCTATGTCAATTTCATCCCATGGGTTTCCATCCACCGGACCAGTATAGGTAAAAAAGGAGGATACCACTCCATCATTTTTTATTGGTTTCATACGTACTTCATATTTACCATAATGGAAAAAGCTCTTTGTTCTATATTCCCCGCCTGAATAAGGTGTTGCACTTCCCGCTTTATCTCTATCTATTTTTAATACCATTTTTCCTGATTGGAAACTCACATTGTCTCTACGCCATGTACAATTAAACATTCCTCCATTACTCCAACCATCTGCAATCTCCATTGTGGATGAATTGTGGGCATTGAATTGGTCCTCAAATACACTATCGGTATATAATGGTGTGGATGCACTGGCATCTATACGAAAGCTATTGCCAAATAACAAAGAAATTACGAAACAACAAATAATCCTCTTGAAAATTTTATTCATTTTCATAACATAACCTCCAAAGATATTCTTTATAATTTCACTTTTATTTTATTTATCTGGAAAGGTATCTTATTTATTCTTTCACTGGTGCATCATATTGTGTAACACGTATCCAATCGTACTCCGCATTGAGTGGAATAATTCCATCAAAGGCATTAAGCCATGCATCCACTCCTATTCCCGGCCATGCATTCATCATAACTTTACTTGGGGTACTTGGGATATTCTCCGTTGCGGTGTGTACCGATTCCCCATCCACATACCAAGTTATTGCATCTGGAAGCCATTCAAATGCATAGGTATGGAACTCCTCAGAGGCATCAAATCCCAGATCATGCATATATTCATGTTCTCCTACCCCATTCATAAAATAGTTAAATTGTATTTTCGTTGTATCTTTGCCTAAGAATTCGATATCAATCTCATCCCAAGGATTATTATCACTGGGACCAGTATAGGTAAAGAAGGAAGATACAACTCCGTTGTTCTTAATTGGTTTCATCCTAACTTCATATAATCCGTAGCTATAGAATTTTTTGGTACGATATTCACCTCCTGACCATTTTGGACTCGCATTTTCTCCGTCTGTATCAATTGTTAATTTCATGATTCCATTTTCAAAAGTAATATTTTCCTGCCTCCATGTACAATCAAACATATCGCCGTTTGTCCAACCATTTGCCATTTCAAATAAACTTGAATCATGTTCCTCTAAATCAACCTCAAAAGCAATTGTCACCTGTTGATTCAAATTCGTATCATCTTCCTCCTGATTTATTACTTCCTCATCCTTCTCCTCTGTTTCTTGTGTCAAGCTTTGATCTTCCATTTCCTTTTCTCCCTTCTGACCTTCTACGCTAGTATCTTTCCGATTACATCCAAATAAAAAAATAGTTGTTACAACTAATATTACTAATCTTTTTACCAACTTACGCATTAATCATTTTCTCCTTTATTTATTGATTTATAGGCATTTGTTAAATGCCTGAACCCATTCATTTTACTAGGTTTTCATACTGCATCTATATAAATTTTCTCTCCGCTGTGGTAAAATAGTATTAGCAAAAGGCAATTTTACACATACAGCGGAGGAAAATTTAACTCCCTTTATAATATAACTTTTAAGTCTGATTCAAAACAGTATACAAAATTATGATATACATAGCTAAAATTATTATTTTTACCTTTAGAATACAAAAATTTAATCGTACCTTAAAATCACATCGAAATTTCTGTTATCATGAATAAAAGCCCTATTATGAAAAGATTGTCCTAAATAAATCTTTTCAACAATAGAGCTCTATTTCATAAATCTATTTTTATTGAAGCATTAATCCTTCTATAAATTCTTCCTGCGCAATTTCACCTGCCATTAATTCATTTAATAATAGGTAATATTGTGCTGAAAGTTCCTCTGACATTATTTGATCATAAGCTGGATATAACTTTCTGTTCTTATTAATCTCCCAACATGCATATAGCAGTGGAAAACGCTGTGCATCGATTCTTTGATCACGATATACAGGTATTCCACCTCCTATCTCATTTACTATTAGATCCGACATTTCATGCATAATATCTATGTACATATTTATTAAGTCAACCTTCTTAGGAATGACACCTTCTTTGTTTATTACAAATGTATCTACAAATCCACCTATTCCTTCCATATTATTTCCATTTGGAAAAGGGATCACTGCAACATCTTCTTTTATTTTAGACGATTCTCCCTCAATTAGAGTAGTTGCCCAGCTTCCGTAATATAACATTGCTCCATTCCCTTGTGCGAAGGAATATGCTTCATTATAAGCATCACTTTCCAGGTAATTGTCTTGCCATGCTTTCAGGTTGACTAAATTATATAATTTATAAGTAGCATCCGTAAACTGCGGTGTCAAAAATAAAGCATTATTCTTTACAGCTTGAAAAATATTTTTACCTGTTTCTTCCCCTTGGACCAAACTCATATAGTAAAGGGAGGATAACCATCCTTCCTTTGCACCAGTTATCATTGGTATTTCTTTTTTTTCTTGTAATTCCCTTATTGTACTTACAAATTGGCTATAGTCTGTTGGGTATTCTAGATTATTTTGTTCAAAAATTCGTTGATTACAAAATAAAGAGGCTGTCCAACCGTAAAGTGGTAATGCATATGTTTTACCATCAAATGTAAATGCATCCTTACCACCTTCTATTATATCTTGATTCTTTTCTAGCTCAAGAGTGATATCATATACCATATCGGCATCCACAAGTCTCTCTAATTTACTAAATCCCCACCAAAAGAACATATCTGGAAGATTGTCGGTCATTAACGCATTATTAACGGCCGCTTGATAAACCTCATTTTTGTATACCGTTATATCAAATTCGATATTAGGGTTATTTCCTTCATATTCTTTTACCACTTTTCTTAATACATTCGCCGTATCTCCATGTATTGTCCAGATATGAACCACATCCTCTACATGCTTTTTATCCGAGTTTTCTCTCCATATAAAATTGGAATAGATTTTTAGTAAAAAAATACATAGCATGATCCCCAAACAAATTAATAATTTTGCCATTTGTTTACTTTTCAAGCTTATCTTGACCACCTTTCAGATATTTCTTTATATCATGAATAAGTTAATTATATCATTTTTTTCCTGTCAATCAAGCTGATCCATTCTATCTAGGATAGCCCCCAAAAACTCCATCTAACCCACATAGATACAAATTAAATAACTTATATTACCAAATTCCAAGCGAACAAACTTAGATGAATACCTTATGCTGTATTCACCTAAGTTTTTACATTTAACATAATTCAATTTAATTAATTATATAACTTATTTACCAAATATCGAAAGGCGCTATGATCTCTATCCTTTTACTGCTCCAGCAGTCATTCCAGTCACAAAATATTTTTGTAACCCAAAAAACATAATCAGCACTGGTAAGGTAGTCACACACCCTGCTGCCATAAGTAGATCATATCGATTTTGATAATTACCAACATATAGACGTATACCAACTGGAATGGTTGCCACATCAGCAGATGTGGTTAACACCCAAGCAAATAAAAGTTCATCCCAAGCCATAAGGAAAATATATACTCCCGTAGCGATTAACCCTACCCGTGCTACAGGTAATATCACCCTGACAAAAGCACCAAATCTACTGCACCCATCAATAATTGCAGCCTCCTCTAGCTCTAACGGTATACTGGCAAAAAATCCTCTTAAGATCCAGATACTAAAGGGAATAAAAAATGCTGAATACACGATAACTACACCTTGATATGTATTAATCAGTCGTATTCCAAGAATATCTTGAATCTGAATAAACATTAAATAAAGTGGCAATAAAAACATAATTCCAGGAACCATCTGTGTAGCTAATACGGTGGCTCCAAATATATTGGAACCTGGAAATTTAAAGCGGGCTACTGCATAACCAGCTAGTGTTGCAATACTTAGTGCAACTGCCGTAGTAGAAGTACATATAATAATACTGTTTTTAAAATATTGGAAAAAATTAACGTCCTCCCACATTTCTAAATAATTTACGAAATGCATTGGTACACCAAATTTCCCAGTTACAATTTCCCCCTGTGTCATTAAGGATGTTATAACCATCCATATAATTGGAGCAATTGCCAAGCAAACAAAGATAATTAATACCATATTTGCTATGAAATTATACATTTTTTTTCGTTTTCTATAATTCATTGTCCCCCCTATCATTCTAATCACTCACCACCAAATCATTTTGAAAAACTTTATACCATATAGCCACCAACAGCATGACACATAACATTACGATAACTGTAGCAGCTGCACCTGTACCGAATTGCCATATTTGAAAAGAGTTTCGATTAATATTTGTCATTAATAAATCCCCATATCTACCAGGGAAACCTGCTCCATGGCCAAACATCATTGCAACGATATTAAATGAGTATACATAATTGATAATACCATTTAATATTTGTATGGATAAAACGGATCGAAGTAATGGTAAGGTAACATGATAAAATCTATTCCATGCATTGGCACCGTCAATTTTAGATGCTTCATAATACTCATCAGGAATCTGTTGTAATCCGGCTAAAAGCATTAACATTACGAAGGGAACCTGTCTCCAAATCGTAGGTATTATAATAGCCACCATTACCATTGGTCCTGTTAACCAAAAGGGTTTCTCTGGCAATATATGAAAGACATCCACCAGAACTTTATTAATAATGCCATCATTCTGCCACATAAAGCCCCATAGCATACCTACAACAAAGGAGGGCACAACCCATGGTGTCATTAATAACGTTCTTGCTAATCCTCGAAATTTAAATTGTCTATTTAATAAGATCGCCAATAGAAATGCAATTCCAATTACTAACACACTGCAAATGAGACCAAAAATTGCTGTATTTCTTAATGCGTCAAAAAAGCCTGATCGAATGGTACTCTTAGGGTCAAATAAAATTGCTTTATAGTTATCAAGGCCAATAAAAGGTGCCTTCAAGAATTGTTTTAAAGTAAATTGATTCAACTTTAAAAATGACATAATGATACCAGATACAATAGGTATAAAATGAATTAATATCATTCCTATGATTGCTGGTGTAATTAATAAATAAGCTAACTTATTATTTCTTATTCTTGTCAATAGGCCTGTTTTATTCCCTTTAACCGCTTTCCTTCTATTCTTTATTTCTCTATATCGCATGTCTGCACCTCTCATATAATAAACCACTGCAACAAGTGCTTCCATTGCAGCGGTTTATAAAATTCCAATTATTGTTGGCTATAAATCATTGTGCTTTCATTCGCTGTTTGGTCTAGGAATTCTTTCGTCTTTGCAGGGTCATATTTACCGTATACACCCATGATGTTATCCCAGACATTACTTAATCCCTTTTGAAGCACTGTCTCTGATGGTCCCCAACCTGCTACAGATGGATATGCTTTACCATATTGTAATTGCTCTTTAAAGGCTTCTCTTAAAGGCTCTTCTGAAACAAAATTAGTTTCATATGCATTCTGGACGGTTGGTAAATTTCCACACCATCTTTGATATGCTACTTGTGCATCTGTTGTCATTAAATATTCAATCACACGATATGCTGCATCTTTATTCTTTGATGATTTAAATACACTCAAACAACTGCCACCGAAGAATACATATCTTCCTTTTGGACCAGCTGGGAAAGGTGCAGTTCCGATATTTTCAACTAATTCCGGATGTTCTCTTCTTAATGTATTGATATGGTATGCACCTGTGAAGATTGTTGCTGCATCACCTGCATTAAATATCGCCTCTACCTCTGCTGAGTTTTTCTCTAGATGTGGCATACTCATTAATCCATTGATCGCCAATTCTGAGTAGAATTTTACTCCTTCATATGCTTCCTGCGAATTAATAATGCTGGTTCTATTATCATTCGCAATGAAATCCCCACCAGCGCCCCAAATCCATGGTGCAAAGTTATGTATTACGTTCCAGTCATTTTTACCGGGCATTATAAGTGGCATAATTTCTTTGCCATCAACTACCAGCCCCTTTAGCTTGCCCAATGCCTGTGCGAAAGATTCCCATGTGTCAAAATCTGTTTCTGGATTAACTCCAGCCAATTCGCAGTAATCTTTTCTATAGAATAATGCTCTAGTATCAATAAACCATGGTGCAGCATATCTTTCTTCTCCCATACCAAGGATCTGTGTGGTCGGAAGGGCAGCTTCTACAAATGCCTCTTCTCCTCCAAAATTAGGATATAGCCCGCTTAAATCCTCCAATGAACCCATTGCTGCTACTGCTGCTACTTGGGTAGTACCCAATTGAGTAATATCAGGGCCTTCTCCACTGGTTGCTGCTGTTGTTATTTTTGTCCATGCAGAACCCCAATCCAAAACAGTAATCTCGACTTGAATATCCGTATTCTCAGCTAGAAAAGGTTCTAAGGTAGTTCTAAAGTCCTCTTCCGGTGCTCCACTGTTTGGCATAATCCATATAGATACTGTTGTTACATCACCGTTCTTATCCTTTTCCTGTGTGCTAGCTTCTTTTTTTTCTGGATCTTGTGCCTCTTTTCCCTCTTCTGACCCATTCTTTAAAACTTCTTGTCCTACATTTTTTTCATTTTTAGAACATCCCATCAGTGTACTACCAATGAGTGTTGCTATGAGTACCAATGATAATAATTTTCTCATAGTTTATCCCCCTTTGTTTTTATGTCTTAATTATAAAATAAATGAATTATTCCTATAACTATGTAAAATTACGATATAAGGGGACAATATTCTCATCTAAATCAATTCTTATTCCAATAAAGTCTTAATATGATTTTCGTATAACAATTTTGTTTCGACTGTATATCCATAATTTCATCCATATCCTGATCATATAAAAGCGTCAGACGATTTAAAACAGACTTTAACCCAAATCCTGATTTCACATCCAACTGCTCTCCTTTCATGATTCGATCTATGGTATCCTGACTCATTCCAACTCCATCATCTTCTACAATAATTTCAGCGAATGCTTTCCTTTTTCTAATGCTGATGATGATAGATACAGGTTGTCCTATTGCTTTGATCCCATACTTGATACTATTCTCTACGAGAGTTTGAATGGTCATTTTCGGTATTTGTAAATCTAATAAATCTTTATCAATATCATATTGTAGCTTCAAAATATTGGGATTTCTGATTAAAACGATCTTAATGTAATCCCGAACAATATTTAACTCATTTTCCAATGTAATAATATCATTACCATGGTTCAAGCAGGCACGATAATAACTAGCCAGTGTTGTGATCAGCTGATTGGCTGAATCCTTTTCTTCAACACTGACTAAAATACTCGCTGCATTCAGGGTATTATATAAGAAATGTGGCTTGATTTGATGGTTTATCACTGATAGCTCTAACTGTCGTTGTAATTTTTCTCTATTTTCAACGTCCTCCATCAATCCTCTAATCTGAGTCATCATATCATTCAATGCATTCGAAATATCATCCGCTTCAGAATAATATTTTTCGTTGGGAAACTGAATATTCAAATTCCCTTTGACGGCTATTTCCTTTGCTCTTGCAGCGATCTCCTCCAATGGTCCAATCACTCGTTTTTTTAATACAATGGAGGCTATAATGGTAAACTCAATGATAATGATCAGCATAAACACAATAGCAAATTCCACATTGGGACTAATCATTGAATGCTTTGATCTGGCTAATATTACTCCTTCCACAATCGGTAACTCTTTGACCTTGTATTTGTCAGACAAATCACTCCATTGGCCTTTCTTTTCCTCTATGAAATGAGATGCCCTGTTTACCGAATCCATAGTAAGCGTAGATGGAAATGTGATAGCTTCTTTTGAATCGCTTTGGATGAAAAGCTCCATTTCATTTTCTAAATATTGATCAATATCCTGCTGTAATTGATTAATATCCAGAAATACAATTAAGTAACCTAAATGCTCCATTTTCGCCTTTGATTTAATATTACCAACAAGATAAAAGGAATTTTCGCCAGTCTCTCCATTATCCGTACCTATCTCCCAATAAAAATTACCACGAACAGCGAGTTTATTATTCAGTTTTAATTTTTCAATCATATGCTGTTGATCATAATTATAAACTGGGTATTTATATTCTGATACGATGGAATCCTCCCATATGATATGAATGGATGATATCTCGCTTTGCTGTGCCATCCTTCTCATCAGGAAACCACCCAGCAAATTATTTCTGATATCTTCCTTTCTTGTAAAAATATCTTGTAGTTCATCATCAATCACAAGCTTATCGCTAAACTGTCTGATATCATCCAATTTCGTATCAATGATGTAAGTGACTATACTTAGAATCCGTTCATTATCTAAGGATTGGCGATATCCAATTTCCTTTCCAGTAATTACGATAAATAAAACAATACCCAGTACCAATGAAATAATCATGGCACGGATATAGCTTCCTAACAATACCGTAGTAATCGTTGCATTATTATCTTTTCTATTCAACGTTTTGTTCCAAAAGCTCATAATTTTCACACTCTGATTTCTTATATTGGTGGGGTGTCATTCCACAGTATTTTTTAAATAATTTTGTAAAGTATGTGGTATCGATATATCCCAAAAAATTACATACCTCATATATTCTCATATTCTTTTCCTTTAGTAAATATTTCGCTCGTTGCATTTTCATTTTTGTTACAAAATTCAAGAAGTTATCTCCCGTTTCCTGCTTAAACAAACTACAAAAATAATTCTTACTAATTCCCAAAGCATCACTTATGCTGCTAAGCCCTATTTTTTCATCAATATGATCTATAACATAATTACAGGCCTGTCGTACCACATTATCCTTGTACATGAGATAATATTTTTCTAAAACATCAAAAATTCTTATGATTTCCTCCTTAAACTTCAATATCAGCTCCTCTTTGGTCATAGATCCCTCTTTCTTTAAATCCAAATAGAAATCCAACTTTTCCAGCTTATTTAAGTTGTAATATTTATTATTTACAAAATTGACAATTGTCTCAAGTATATAAAAGAAACGAAAGCAGGTCCCATTGATATTACTATCACTATATTCCCTCTCTTCATCTATAACACGCTCTAGAATCTGATATGCATTACGATCTGTACGTAATACAGCATCAATTAGTTTATGATCCAACTCACTGGTAAAGTCCCGGTCAAACGAAATGGATAGACTTTTTTTGACCTGCTTCAGTGTTTCACAAATTTGACTTTCAATAATTGGTTTTAAAATATATCCCACTACCCCGTACTCTATCGCTATTTTTGCATATTCAAATTCAGCATATGCCGTTAAAATAACCAGCACAGGTTTATTTTTTCTCTCATTTACTTTCTTAATGAATTCAATCCCATTCATGATAGGCATTTCAATATCGGTAATAATCACGTCAATTTTATGCATTTTTAGTTGTTCCAATGCTTCTACCCCGTTTTGTGCTTCACAAACTACCTGAAATCCATATTGCTCCCAAGGCGTTAATTTCATTAACCCCATTCGTACAATTGGTTCATCATCTACAATCTGCACATGAAACATTCACGCCACCTCCTACGTTATTCTGGAACATCCATTAATTGGACTAAAAACCTTTTGTGCTACTTACTAGCGTAACTAGTTTTACCAACAAATACAAGCCATAGAGAATTAAACTTAGAAAAGTAATTATCTATGGCTAAATTTATTAATGAAACTTCATTTTAATAAAATGATATTTTCCATCATTCTTTAGATGTATTATATTATCCTCTATCAATTCCTTATCAACTGTTACATCGTATGTAAAGTCCTTTACCCGATACAATCCTTTCGGTTTTTTAATGGTGATGGAATAGTAACTATCTAAATGCCGTAACGTAAAATTCATTGTTTCTTCCATCTCTGAAAGCAGCGGGTTAAGAAGCAAATGATTTCCCTGATACTCTATTCCTAACAGTTTAAACAACGTCAGCGAAAGCCACGTGGAAGTACCACTTAACGTAGGTCCGATATGTTCACCTGTGAAACTATTGATATATTGAGTGCACCATCTTGGATTTCCACAAAGTACATAAGGATTCTTTAGTGTATTATAGGGTAATACCATTTCAATCATCCAATATGCCATATCTCTCAGCTTCTTTGCCAACTCATGATTTTGAACTTCCTTGGCACCTTTTATCATTGCTGAAGCAGCCATCATGGATGCATGCTTAAAGATACCGCCATTCTCCCTATCCCCTGGAAAATATTCACCTGTTGCTGTTGTTTTTGATACTCTTGATAAATCCGTAGGACTCATCAATACGAAGCCAAAGGATTTTTTTAAGTTACGTTCCACTTGATCTAACATAATTTCAATTTGCTTTTCTGTTGCTTCTTCTGATAAGATAGACCAGCTAAAAGAATTTAAAAAGTAGGTTCCATCTATTCGCTCATCACTTGAGAAACCATCCTTTTTTGCACCCAGATAGGTTATCTCTTCACCAAAACGGTTAAATAGTACCCGTGCAAAAAAATCTTCTTTCCAACCATGCTCCTGTAGGTTATGGCTTAACATCTCAATTTGATGTTCTAACTCTCGTTGATATTCATCATCCCCCAGTTGCTGCGCCAGTTTGTCCATATGAAGCATAGCTACCTTTAAAAGGAAACCATTCATTACACTTTCTGAATAATGCTCTATCGGAGCTAAGAGTCTATCCTTCTCCTTACCAGATAGGTAATCTGGATCAACTTTTAAGCAATCGTTCCAATCTGCATAGTCTATAAGTGGTAACCCATGCATTCCGATGGATATGGTACTCGAATAACGAATAATTGCTTTCAATGTTTCATAAACATTTCGCTTCTTATCATTTGTCTCAGGAATATTATATAATTCTTCTAAGAACTTCGTATCCTCCGTAAATTGTACATATCGATATACCGCTTGTATTAACCATAAACCATCATCCGACCATTTTCCGGCTTCCTTTCCTATCCAAAAGAAATTATGGTAGCAATATCCCAACTCCAATACTTTCTCAATCCATTGTATTAATAATTCTTTTACGAATTCTGCTTTTCCCATGGACATGAGGTAATACATTGAAGCATAAATATCTTGAATCTCTCTGAAACCAGTTTCCCGATATCCCTTTTGTGTTAAGTCAAAGGATCTAGAAACGAAGGTTTGATATAAAATCTGAAAAGGTAGGCTGTTATTGACGTATTTATTAAATTCAGCGTTCGCTGAATCTAATCTCAGATATGATTTATATTGATCGTACCAGGTTAGATGCTCTTTAAAGACCCTATCCAAAGCCTCATCATTATAAAACCTATGATGCAATTCTTTTATCTGTGTATAGATTGTCTCATCTGATACTTCATTTCCTAATAAAGAGATCAATCCCGCATATTGATCTGCTATAATTTCTTCCGCAGCTTCCAGTATAAACTCTTTACCTAACGCAATGAATGCTGGCCCTTTTCTATTTAGTTTATTGGAAAGTTTCATGGCGCCTTGAGGATAAGCAAGATTTCCATTACCGATAAAATCTCCATAGTGGGTTCCGATTTCCTCTGGAAATACCTTCTGTCCTCTCTCATAAAACATTCCTGACATGAAGCGAACATCCCTTCGGCTGATTTCTGGATAATAATGGGGTATGTAAGCCAACAGATCACCATTTTGATTTTTAACAATTCCAGATTCCATAATAATTGTTGAATAGACCACATCCTCCATAAATGCACCTGGTACTGGTGATCCCATCATTCCTGTCATAACTAGCTTCAATATTCTTTTCGAAGGGCCATTGTTTTTTATGGTGATTCGCTGAACCTCTGTAGCAACTGGTAATCCCCCATATTGCGGTAATATGAAAATTCTTCTTTTAATTTGTAAGCCGCATTCTGTCCTATATTCGATTTCCGTGTAATTTTTTGAATGCTTACATCTTGCTAATTTTATATTATGTTCAGAAACATTGGCGGAATAGAAAATCTGTTTTCCGTCTTCCAAAAGATAAAATTGTCGATTAGCTGGAAATCCATTTTCTTCAGGCAACATATCCCATCTTGTAGCTAATACTTGGGTAGCTGCGTGGGATCTAAAACTACCTCCTCCAAAACGATCAACCACTGCTTTAGGTGTTGTTTGTAAAGGATGAGAAAATCCAATACGATTTCCTAATAACAAATTGGTAGAAAAGTGAGGACTAGGGGATGGCTTCTTCAAGTCAATGATATGATCACCATTCTTATCTAAAAAACCTGCCCATCCTTCATAATCAGAAAGTATTTGAATAATCTGAATTTGTATATCCCGGTCTATTGTCTCTTCTAAAATATTTCCATTAAAATAAACATAGTATAGAATTTGTTCGGTTTCCCAATTGATTTGAAAAAAGTGAGATTTCTCCCTGGATAACCGATTTAAGAACCTCCCTATCCTTATATTATTATAAAGTTCCTTAAAAGCTGGAATCTGATATGTAAAATTTCCTATTACCATTAAATGTTTAAAATTAATATCGATGAATTGATAATCATAACCGTCCCCTTGGATGATAAAGCCCTTGAAATATTGATGGGCTAGTGTCTTTGCATCGTCTACCGTATCCCTTGCGTATATCTTAAGCATTCTTGACCTCCATATTTTGCAAAATTATTGATTAATTATAGTAATCTTAACTGATATTGCCTATCAAAATAACCGTATGAAATTCCGATTCACCATGGTAATATTACGGGATCTTATGGTATCATATTTTATGAAATGATTTTTCATATGACGAGTAAAACCTTTTTGGCTCCACTGTCTAAACATATATGCAAAATATTGGCTAATTCCTCTACTTTTAAGATCTTCTTTTGCATTTCTATCAGAGCCAAGCCCGGTGCGTTCAAATTTACCTTACCCGGTAAAACTTGTGTCTCCAAACGATAGACTCCACTCATACCAGTCCCTGCATCTGTCAAGAAGTCCATATACGTACTACGAAGTCTTTTACACCAAATAGTACTTTTTCACGATACACTTCGTATAGAAACTCAAAGAACAATCTATTTCATATTGTTATCATTATATCATCATAGTGTAAACTTATGGGTAACCTTACAAGGCCCAAAATAATATGCCCCGCCCTTATTCCTGAAAATAAAATAAAAATGAACTGCATACTCCCAAAGAAGCTGGAACACAAAAAAAGCACCCTACCACCTTCATGATCGAGTGCAAATAACTTATAATATATACAACCAAAGTATAAATACTATGGCAAATTTGCTAAAGATTACAATTAGGAGTAAATTGACTTAAATCGTATATCCCTAAAGCTTTCTCAATCTCTGCTATTTGTTCGACAATAGTTTTGAAACCATCTTCCCCGAATTTTTGCTCTTCGATTTCTTCAAACTTTTCTCCTAACTCCTTAAATTCTTCTTCTGAAACCAAGTTATGGAAAGCAGGAAATACCACCGTATCTTCACGGGCCTTGTATATAGACTTTCTTCTCTTATCAGTATCTTTCTAGATTTAACAAATCTGTTAAGGACAATTTTGCAACCACTTCGTAACCGTTCCCCTGCCCCCTCGGTCTAACAATAGCTGTTCCCATATCTGGGATCTGGCCTAAGCCAATCCCTTCTGGAAAACTGTGAGCAATTATCACTCTATTACATCCTTGGGGCGGTATGACTTCCAATCTTGACTGAATAGAATCTATTATTCTTCGTTGCTCTGAAATAGATAGATTGCCACCTAGCCTATAAACTTGAAACCAAAATGGGTCGATTTGAATATTTGACCTTCCAAAAGCCAATTGTGCCGTTTCTATAGTTCTGCAAAATGGGCTCGCTAGAACAGGATAATTTATAGGAACTCGTAAATTTACAAGAATTTGGCCATAGCAAATTGCTTGTTTCCTTCCCAGTTCAGAAAGATTTCTTTGCGTACAACAATACCTAAAATCTAAGTCCGGACTATCTTCTCCGACAATGGCCTCTCCGTGCTTAGCATACAATATATATCCTCCGGCTTGTAATAAGTCAAGTAAAGAACCGTTCAAGCATGTTCACCTCCGCATATGATAGAAACTACTAACAATATATTATCTTTGCTAGGAAGTTGTTCATAGATTAGGTCCTATTTATTATCTTTTCATGATGGAGTAGAGCAGTTAGGTTGCCACCGCCCCCTCATCAAACCGTACGTGCGGTTTTCCCGTATACGGCTTTCCGATATTCTTCTTCCTTCAGCATTCAGCCGTAAATACTTGCCAGTCCAGCCTATAAGGTCAATTCTCTGATCTTTGCCGCATTTGCAAGCCTGTAGTTACGCTATTTCTTCCGATTGTACCACTGAGTAAATTTGTAATTGATATACTTCTCTATCTTCCATAAGTAAGTTGTCCTGAAAGATAAACATTAATGGCTGCTAGTTTAGTTTCAACCCAATAATGGCTTGCCTTGCTTCCGGTTCTGAGACCTTCATGGCCTAGTGTGTTATATAACCGAATCCAATCTTTTAAAGCACTTTGACTCATCCCATACAAACGGCATAATTTTCCAAAACCATAGGTATTGTTAAAGTATTCAACAATAATTTTTCTTTTTTATAATACGAATACTTATGTTTAAATGCCATAAAAATGTGCTCCCTCCTAAGTATCAAGTGATTTATTATTTCACTTGTCTACCTTAGAAGGGAGCATATCATCTCTGCGATGGCCCCCATATCTTATTGTTTGTTTGCTCATTAGAATTGAAATATATGAACGCATTGATGAGATGATGAAAGTTCTTATTCAACTATCAAAGCTGTTCCTATTGTGCCTGCCAGAGAGGCGGAATGTTGGATGGTTCCCAACCTGGCAGGTTTAAAACGGAATTTAAAATCTATTATGGCAAAGAGTCCAGGTATACACCATTACTCTTCGCAAAGGAATTGCTGTTCTGGAACGCATCCCAGTTTATAGACCAGGTCATAATGCCTCTCAGTGTCGGATAAGTAGCATTCAAATTGCTAAAGGCCTGCTGTAACTGAGCATTGGATATATGCCCGCTCCCAGCCGATCCTTGAGATGAGGGGACGCCAATTGCTATCTGATCGGGCCTCAATCCAGGGAAGAAATAATTGGAATTCCCTCCACAATTAAAGCCCTTGAGTAGCATTTCGCACATTGCAACTACAGCTTCAGAATTTCCCATGCTATAGTACTTTCCATCAAGGCCCATAACCTGGATAGAGTTATAGAGCTGCGCATGTACATAGGTGGTTTTATCACGAAGAGCATAGATCATTGGAATGTAAACACCGGCTCTTCTGTCACACCCGGAATTAAGCCCTCCATAGTACTGGTATCCCAATTGCAGGTAGAAGGTCTCCGGTGCCCATGATAGAATAAAGTTTGATCCATAGGAATCACAGATTTGTCTGATCCCAGATATCATATTGACGATCTTTGGAGACACTGGGTTTTTAAAATCAGGGTCTGAACCATTAATAAACTCAACCGAGGTCTGTTCCAGATCGATGTCAATTCCATCAAAACCATATTCATCAATAAAGCCTTTTATGTCATTTGCAAAGGTGGTTGCTGCAGAAGCTGTGGTAAGGGAGAAATACCCAGTATAGCCACCAATGGAAAGAACTACTTTTTTCCCTTTGCTTTGTAGTGCTTTTATATCAGCTTTGAAGTCATTAATGGTATAACTTGAGGTTAAACCTGTAACTTCAAATTTCATTTTACCGTTTGTACTTCCAGGAGTGACCGGTTCGGCAAAAGCTATATTGATCACATCCCAGTTTGGATCAACATCTCTAAGCTTGACGAAAGGTACACCTCCGCTTGCATCGCCACCCCAGGTATGCCAGTAACCGATTAATATCCTTTTCTGTAATGAATTTCCAATGGTATATGTTTCAGTAGCCACATTTGAGTCAGGCATTTCAGCTTTTTGTGCTATAGCCTTAATAGTGGTGGATTTCGTGACAGATATGGCACCTGAATAGACTGGTGATGTAGATGTAGGCGTGGAATTATCGGTAGTATACCTGATGGTTGCACCGCTAGTTGAACAAGAGATGGTTACAGACTGCGGATTAGCATAATATCCACCGGCTGGGCTGAAAATTGGTGTAGCTACAGCATTTGTATTAATGGTGTAGGTGCCACTTGCAGTTGCTGAATCCACCATACCAGATTTAAAGGCTTTTGCCTTTATGGTAGTTGTTGCAGAGATTGTGAGTGGACTTGCATAAGCTGCAGAGGACTCCGTTGGTTCGCTGCTATCGGTTGTATATCTTATGGTTGCTCCAGTTGTAGCACAGGATATAGCTACAGTCTGAGTTGAATTATATGTACCTGGTGCCGGATTGAAGGCAGGTGTTGCCACAGCCGCAGTGCCGCCAGCTTTCCAGAGAGCAGCTACGTTGGTTGGCTCCCAGCCGGGAAGGGACGTGTGACCCTGTAAGCATGTATATGTATTTCCGTTATAGGTAACTACATCACCTGTGGCATATGTTGTGTTTGGAGCCCATGTGCCTTTATCTGCTGCGGCTGCCAAATTTGAGAAACCCAGAACTGAAAAGAATAATACTAAACCCAAGAATAAAGATAAAAACTTTCTTGCCGAGTTTTTATTATTTACCTTCATTATTAATCACCTTTCGATTATTTAAAACCATTGGAAATATTTGTGAAATCAAGTTCTGACTGTGAAATTCCAGTATTTTGGAGATACCTGTTTTCTTTTCCCTCGATTCCGTTATCCCTGGTACTTTACCACATTGCAATCATCAAGCTTATCGAACTGTTTCCATCAGCCCATTTCAATTGCCATGACTTATGTTTGCTGCTCCCGGTTCATCTGATGCCGAAGCATTTACAAATACATATATAAAGTTCAGCATTATCAGACACAAAAGCAAAAAGGATTATTTTTTTAAAAATTCTATTTTTTAAAACATCTCTTTAAATAATAAAAGAAGGATACTTATGCTGGATTATCCGGAGAAACCTAAAATAGGCTTCTCCGGAGTGTTTTTTATTTATTACAGCTGCTGCCACAGAGCAGGAACATTAATAGGTTCCCACCCTGGAAGAGAAGTATGGGACTGTCTGCACGTGTAGTTCTTACCTCCGTAGGAAACCTTGTCTCCTACATTATAGGCCGTATTTGGGGCCCATGGAGAGATTGTTCCATCATTGATAGTATAAGTGCTGCTTACAACAATTGAATCCGCCATGCCTGCCTTGGTTGCGATAGCTTTAATAGTTGTAGTTTTTGCTATAGGTATAGCACCTGTATAAGCAGTTGATGCTGATGTAGGAGTGGAACCATCCGTGGTATATCTGATGACAGCATCAGGAGTAGAACATGTAATGGTTATTGATTGCGCGGTGGTATAAGTACCGGCTGCGGGGTTGAAGGTTGGTGCAGCAACCTGATTTACCGGAGTAATAGTATATGTGGCACTTGCAACAGCTGAGTCCGCCATTCCGGATTCGGATGCAATAGCCTTAATAGTTACAACGCCGCTTGTTACGCTTATCGGAGCTGAGTAAACAGGTGAAGTGGCAGTTGGAGTTGACCCGTCAGTAGTATACCTGATGGTCGCGCCAGCTGTAGCACATGAGATGGCAACAGACTGGGGTGAGTTGTATGTTCCGGCAGCAGGGCTGAAGGTAGGTGTAGCTATTGTTTCAGCATCACCTTTTAAATTGTTCCAAAGAGCAGTCAAGAGTGTACCGCTGAAATCCTGGGTGTATTCCCAGAACATTGCACCGCCAAGACCTTTTGACTTAATGTATGCAGCCTTTTCCTGCAATGACTGCTCATCATCATATGTAATAAAGGTATTTCCATTCCAAAGGTAAGGTGCTTTTGCCTGGCCGTCCCAATAGCGGGTATAGCCATTCTTATTTATATAGCTTGAAGCCAACTGTGTGTATGTGAGTTCATCATTGGCGAAACCTGAATAAGACTGGTAAAGTCCATTATTGGAGTTGGTTACACCGGACCAACTGTGACCATAAAAAGCACAGCCAACAACAATTTTGTTTGCAGGAACTCCATTGTTCATATGTATTTTAACAGCAGAGTCGACACTGAACTGGTTCTGGCCACTTGGGTCCATAAGGGCTGAAGCGTGTCCTGTCTTTCTCTCCCAGCTGCCATAAAAGTCATAAGTCATAATATTAATAAAGTCAACGTATTGCTGAAGCTCACTGAATTCAACATTTTGAGCATATGTTTGGCTTGCTCCGGAGGCTATGGTCAGCAAGTAATGCTTGCCACCATCGGCGATACCTTGAGCATCAAGCTTTTCACGAAGTTTCTGAAGCAACAAAGTAAAGTTGTGTTTGTCTTCAGGGCCATATGGGTTGTCGTTTCCAGGCTGGTTTGGGTATTCCCAGTCAATATCCACACCATCAAAGCCATAGGTCTTCATGAATGCCACAGCACTGTCCGCAAAGGTTGTACGTGCAGCATCCGTTAAGGCGGCTGCATGGAAATTTGTGGACCATGTCCATCCGCCAACTGCAATCAGAGTTTTTAGGTTAGGGTTTTCATTTTTCAATTTCTTTAATTCATTGAAATAAGTAGGATCAACATCGGTGTCGCCAATAATAACCTTGCCACTGCTTGAAACATTTGCAAAAGCGAAGTTAATATGTGTAAGCTTTGTTGCATCAATATCGCTTGCTATCCATGGTATCCAATTACAAAGATAACCAGTTACATTATATGCAGGTGTCGCCGCTACTGCAGTTTGGGGCACTGTTGCAGCAGCTGTTGTCAGTGGGAATACGCCCACTACCGTTGCAATTAAAACAAGCACCACAAATATTTGGGATAAACTCTTTCTTATCTTCATTCAAAACCCCTTTCACCAATTAAGTTTACTGATCAACGCTCTCAAAAACACATGAAAAAGTATTTTCAACATGGAATTGCCAGTAAGCAAGTCCGACTTTTAACACCTCCTTATAAATATTTAACAATTCCTTAGAAATGGCTGTTTTCAGTGAAAAAGCGTAGATATATATAAACCCTGAATTGTAGTAAATCGATTCGGGCTTATACTCACAAAAATGCTCATATAAGAACCAGACCATTTATAATGCTAAATCGTTAAGTCGAATACTCCTGTAGTTTTAAATGCTGAAAGTCAAAGCGGATATTCGCAATCCACTTACGCTACCACCTCTACCTCATTGCCACTACGTGGCATTTTTAAAACAGGTGAGTCCTTACCCCCGCTCACAGAAGCGGGGTACTTCCCTGATGAGGTTAAATATCTGAACAAGAAATGAACAATCCTGGAGGCAAAGCTACGGATAAGTTGATATATAAACTTATAATAACTTGTGAAATAAAAGTAGAAATAAGAGACAAATTTATTCTATTCTAGCTAATAGGGGTGATTTATCGAGAGTAGATGCTTGTATATGGGAATATACATAGTAAGGATAGATCTTCTGTCCTCCCAATTATGTATCCAAATAAATGTCCCTTGACATACACATACCGTCAGTATTGGCTCATTTATACTTCCATGAATATTTTAATAAATAACCGTGACATAAACTATATACCATCATTAATCTTTGGTAGTATCTTGGTGACAGTATAACCGAATGTTTTTACAATTCTAAAATAAACATTACATTTAATTTCAATATCTACTTGGGATATGTTCAAATTATCATTTAAACGAATTATATTCATTCCATTCATCAAATATGCCTAACCGCGGCGTAAAATTTTCGGCGAGTTCAGCGTACCTTTCCGTTTAAAGCGGCGCATTTCTAAAAGTTTAAGACAACTATGGAGACCGGAATGTATCAATGCCGTGGAACTGATTCCCGGTGAAAAAATGATGTCACTTGGGCCTGGTGGTACCTTGGCGGCAAGGTATATTTTCAACAATTACATCACTTCAGCTTAAGAGCTTTTGAAAGAATATCAGTGCTTTCCGAATTGGGCGCAAAGTCTTCGAACAGAATATCCTGGCAGTTGTCAATGATGATGGTGGAACCCTCCTTGCCGTAGGTTTTCTCAAGTTGAGCAAATGACTGGATAATGGGTACCATGCTGATGCGGCTGGAACGTCCTATGGAGAACATCATTTCCATTGATTGGATCTTAGGGATGGTTCCGATATACTTCACATAGTTTTCAAGCTGGGCTGACAGGACATCCCGCATATATTGCGAGGTGACAATGATTTTCGGCATGGTGACCTTCTTTCTGTGTTTAGGCAAAAGAAAAGAGCGACCACAGTTGTGATCACTCAGTCCTCATAAATCAATTTTATTTTTTATTCTTATCTATTGTATCCACGACGATTTTAATAGCTTTTTCACCAAAATTTATCTTCTGTTCATTAAATACATTATCGTCTGATGATATTGATACATCTGCTATTGCTATTTGATTTTCTTTCGTAGCCTCTTTTGCGCCCATTAATGTCTGCCAGGTAATTATTACATCAGACTTCGATATCTTTTCATCATATTCAATGGTATATTGCATATCATCAAAAAAAGCGGAATTAGAACTTGCATTCACAATGATAGTATTGTTCTTGTTTTGATACACTTGCACTTCATATAGGACTTTATCATTTTCCGAATCAACATACTTTTCGTTGGGTGATACTGACTCTTCACATATCAGTTCAGAATCAGTTGTCGAAACATATGATGACTCATTTTGTGTTTTATTGATAGCAGAAAAACCTGCTATCATGATACAAACCAATATCATAAAAAAATAAATAATCGTGTGCTTTTTCAAATTTAATTTCCCCAATTCTGATTTTTCTTTGTAATTCTATGATTCGTATGATAATTTAAAACTAACTACTGTTATTACTATCTTTTATTGTCTTTTAAGCTTCACTACCGTCTCCACGTGAGCCGTTCCAGGAAACATGTCCACCACGCACACCTTCTCTACCTGGTATCCCTTCGCTTGCAGCACTTCCAGATCTCTTGCCAGTGAGTTGGGTTTACAGGAGATGTAAACCATTCTGTCTACTCCGAAATCAATGATCCTTTCCAATGCCTTCGGATGGATTCCATCTCTTGGGGGATCAAGAACGATGATGTCCGGCTTCTCCTCCAGGGAGTCCACTACCTTTAATACATCTCCCACGATAAATTCGCAGTTATTTAAGCCGTTCAGCTCTGCATTTATTTTAGCCGCTTCTACCGCTTCCTCAACGATTTCTACGCCGGTTACTTTCTTGGCTACTGATGCCAGAAGCTGTGCGATCGTACCGGTTCCACTGTATAAGTCAAAGATTCGCTTATCCTTTGTCTCTCCTACGTACTCCCTTACCTTGGAGTACAGAATTTCCGCTCCCAGGGAGTTTGTCTGGAAAAAGGAAAAGGTGGATATCTTAAATCGAAGCCCCAGCAGTTCCTCATAGATATAGTCTCTTCCATATAACGGAACCATGCGGTCACAGCTTACCATATCTGCCGGATTGTCATTATAAGAATGATAAATACCGGCAATACTGCCTGTAAGAGGAAGTTCCAACAACATTTGCACCAAAGGGGCAAATGTTTCTGTCTCCTGCGAAGTTGTTACTATATTAACCAGGATTTCTCCGGTTTTTTTTGCCTTTCTGATTAGTAAATGTCTTAGATATCCCTGGTGCGTATTTCTATGATAGAAATCCAGTTCTGATTTAATTACATAATTTAGTATACAGCTGAGGATTAAGTTATAATCTTTATCTACAATTTTGCAATCATCCACCGTCAGGATATCATGGAAGTTTCCTCGCTTATGAAGCCCCAGGGCGAGAGGTCCTCCTTTATATTCATCTCCAAAGGAAAACTCCATCTTATTTCGGTATCCCCATTCGATTGGACTGCCAAGGATTCCTTCAAACTGATATTCTTTCTTTATAACCTGGTCAATCAGACGCTTCACCTGCTCTTTTTTTAGCTCCAGCTGGCTTTCGTAGGATAATGTCTGATAGCTGCAGCCACCGCAGCTGCCAAAGTTTTTGCATACCGGCTGCCTTGTTTCTAATGAGGATTTCTCTATTACCTCCAGTAATTTTCCTTCACATTTACCATGGCGGACCTTATTGACCGCAAAACGCACTTTTTGCCCAGGAATTGCGTTTTTCACTACTATTTTATCACCATCAAGATTGATAATTCCTTTGTTTGGAAAGTCTACTCTTTCCACCATACCCTCCAGTACTTGTCCTTTTTTCATCTATATTTAAGGGAGCATCATTGCACCATCGGATATTCCCATACATTATACCCATAGCTGCTTTTAATGATTTCCCCATCCTCCTTTCCATGCCACCTATTTGACACTCATATCCTATTTAAAATGCAAGACTTAAATTGGTTACTATTGTTCACACAACCGTTATGTTTTTCATCGTTTATTATAAAGATAAAGTATCGCTTTGTCTACCTGCGTATTTGAAATTTATTTTTTAAAATGTTTCTTAAACAAGTCTTTTTAAAAGACATTTCAAATATATTTTTAATTAAGTATCTCGGGTTCAGAAATAATTGGACAGTTTTCTATTTTTGTAACTTAATTCCACACTACATAATAAATTATAGTAAATATCACTATTTTATAGGAGGGTATATGCAGCATAGAATAATAAAACCTTCGCGGCTGTTAGATAGAAATGGGGAACTGATACAAAAGGGATATGCCTTATCTCCGCTCCTTACGTATTGCCGGAAGGATGTTGCAAGAAAATTGCATTTAAAGGAATGGGATTATTATCTAATCTATAATCAATATTATGCTGTGGCGCTTACCGTAGGGCAGAGTGTTAATTTTGTGTTGTTTAGTGCCAGCTTTATTGATTTTAGCAAGACTACGGAAAGGACGAAGAGCCTTCTTCGGATCGTTTCAAGAAAAAAACTTCATATGCCGGAATCTTCTGTTGAAGGAGATATTGTTTATCAGAGCTCAGATGTCCATGTTTCTTTTAAGCTGGAAGCTATGTCCCGCCAGATTGATTTTACAATAAATGATTTTGCTAATGGGACGGAGTTTGAGGCATCCTTTGAATTACGGATGGAGCCTAAGGATTCAATGGTAATTGCAACCCCCTTTAACGAGAATAGGAAAGCCTTCTATTATAATCGTAAGATCATTGGCATGAAAGCTTACGGCATGGTGCGGTATAATGGTAACGATTATACCTTTTTACCGACGGATACCTTTGCTATCTTAGACTGGGGACGCGGCGTTTGGCCCTATCGTACCACCTGGTTCTGGGGTGCAGGGCAGGGAATGGTCTGGGGGAATAGCTTCGGTTTTAACCTTGGCTATGGCTTCGGCAACACCTCCGCTGCATCGGAAAATATGCTGTTCTTTAATGGAAGAGCGCATAAAATTA
>SVEA01000120.1 GCA_015057615.1 Lachnospiraceae bacterium
CCCTAGTGCAAGCCATGATAAACGAGTAGATCTAACGCAAACGGTTTATTATGGGGCTTTCCCCAAGCAGGAAGACATAATCCGTCAATAAAGCCGGTGATTGATATTCCAGAGCAGTACAAGATATCGTTTTCTTTGATTAATCCATACATGCCGGAGTACTTACAATATACGGAGCAAAGAGCTTTAACTTACAAACTTATAACAGAGGAGGCATTCTATGATATATTCACATCAGCAGAAGGCAATTGATTATATTACAGACAAATTCAGGAAGGATGATAGGGTGGAGGGACTTCTATTATCCGGTTCCATTGCGCACGGATTCAATGATGCAAGATCCGATGTCGACATTAATATCGTTGTTTCGCAGGAGCTATACGAGCAATATAAGAAGAATCATGCGATGACCTATTGGGAAAGCGCTTCTGATTTTTATGAAGGCGGGTATTTTGATGGAAAATATATATCCCTAGATTATTTGTCCCTGGTTTCTGAAAAGGGAAATGAGCCTACAAGGTTTGCTTTAGGTGATTCAAAAATCCTAATTGACCGGACCGACCGCCTGGATACGATGCTTAAGCACATTGGTCAGTATGATCTGGCAGGAATACCGGAGCGTACCACTCGCTTTTTATCGCAGTTTGAAGCGTGGAAATGGTATTGTGAAGAGGCAATCAAAAGAAATAATCAGTACCTGTTGGATTTGTCGGTTTCAAAAATGATTTTGTTTGCCGCACGGCTGATATTACTTGATAATCAAGTCTTTTTCCCGTACCACAAATGGCTGATGACCGTATTAGAAAATGTAGCGCATAAGCCGGAGGGTCTGATGTCCGCAATCGAGGCTTTGCTGGCAGAGAAGTCGCAGGAAAATATTAATGGTCTGTATGATAGAATGAAAAATTATAAGGATTGGACCAACGGCAGCGATTACAGCTGGACATCTTATTTTGTCCATGACATTGAAACCGTTTGGATGCGTCAGGAAGATTTTATTGAAAATATATAATTTATATAAGAATCAAAAGCTGATTTGTTGGGAAGGCTTGTGACCGAATTTTTCTTAAGAAAGATAGGGGATATATCCGATACATATTCGCAAGTATGGTGCAATTCATCTAGAATAAGGGATGCAAATATTAATAGGAAATATGGTTGGGAGCATATAATCGGATTTTGGGATTAATATTGTCCAGTTATCGTAAGTGGTAGAATAACTAGTAAATTCTGCTGATGAGATAGAAAAAGACTTGAATTAATGCAAAATATATTAGAATAAGTAGAGTAATAATGTAGAAAAATCACATGGATTTAATGGGATATAACTAGATTATAGAGGTAGCAAGTTTATGGCAGGTTATGATTTATCAGAAGGTTCCTTTAGAAAGAAACATTTGACCGAGGATGAGCTTTGGTCTATTTTTAGTGCCATGTTTTCAAACAAGGCGGTTCATGACACAAGCTATAAATTCGGTTTCTTTAAATCAATTTTAGATAGCCTTTATAATGCTGATGATAATCTTATATTAACCTTTGATCAATTGTTCTACAAATTTACTGAAATCTATTGGAACTTGATATTAAAATATCACTTGCGCCAGAAAGCAAAGACGAAGAATGACAGAAAAACGGCATTAGAGAGAATATTAATGGATTCTTTAGAAAAACAGGAAATCATAAGAGATGTGAGCTTTGAGGCTCTTTCGGATGAGGTTAAGCTTCGGATATGTCATAAGGTTAAAATGAAGTGCAAGGAAAATGTAGTGGGAGCATTATTCCGAGATTCTAGTGACACATTGTATTCTTTTTCAAAAAGGACAGAACGTATTCAACTTAACCCGGAAGTGTATACTTTTTTAACAAAGCATAAAAAAATATTAGAGAAAATGAATTATTTTGAATGGGCTAAGTTTCTTGAAAAAGTAAATGCAGATACATCAACAAAGAATTTATTAAATAATCTTGATACCATCACTTTAAGAAATGATTTGTCGTATTACAGAAGAATTCTCTTTGAGGAATTTGAGGAACGAAAATGTTTCTACTGCGGAAGAGAGCTAAAGGAAGGTAAAATTCATGTAGATCATTTTATTCCTTGGTCATTTATCAAGGATGACAATATTTGGAATTTGGTTTTAGCATGTCCAGACTGCAATTTAAAGAAATCAGACAAACTTCCTCCCGACAATTATATGGAGAATCTGATAATACGAAATGGAATATTTATTGAAAATTCAAAGCTACAACGGAAAGGATTTACCTTTTATAAGGAACAAAAATTACGGTACATATATTATTGGGCAAAGTATAACGGATACAATGAAATTTGGATGCCGGGAAAGCGAGGCCATTTATTTGAAAGTGTACAATAAGCTGGTTAGGGATAAGATACCTCAGATTATAGAAGGTGATAAAAGAGAGGCAGTTTATCGCTTCCTTTCAGATGAGGAATATATGGAAGAACTTGATAAAAAATTATCAGAAGAAGTAAGGGAATATCAAGAAGATAGAAGCTTAGAAGAAATGGCAGATATATTAGAAGTATTATTCGCTATATGTGAAGCCAGAGGATATTCTTTAGATGAGCTAGAGACAAAACGTACGGAGAAATCAGAGGAAAGAGGAGGATTTAAGGATAAAATCTTTTTAAAATATACAGATGAATAAAATTTACTAATTCTTAACTTATATATAAGGATGTCGAACGAAATCAAGGATTACATGAAAACGTAGATGCATTGATTACAGATCTTCGGTTGCGATAAATTGAGAAAATATTAGAGAAAGAATAAAACTCTGAGATGTAAGATACTCTTGGAGTTTTTTGTTGTGAATTGTGTTTAAAATATAGATATATATGACGAAAAATCAGTTAGAACAGTCTATATTAAAAGTGATTTTAAGAATAACACAGCAAGAAATACAAATGAAATTAAAACCATTTATGGTACAATGTTTCTTACGGGTTGATTTAATCAACTTGAGTCAACTACAAATTCATTGATTACATTAGATACTAAGTATTAAAATAATATAAAAGGGGTGTAACTTATGAAAGAAATAAATATTGCGAGAGCAATTGTACGTAATCGTAAAGAAAAAGGTATCACACAGAATGAACTTGCAAATTATATTGGGGTTTCAAAAGCTTCTGTTTCGAAATGGGAGACGGAGCAAAGCTATCCAGATATTACTTTTCTGCCTCAATTGGCAACATATTTTAATATAAGTATTGATGAACTCATGGGCTATGAACCACAAATGACAAAAGAAGACATTCGTAATCTTTACCTAAAAATTTCAAAGGATTTTGCTGAAAAACCTTTTGACGAAGTAATAACACATTGTAGGGAAATTATTAAAAAATATTTCGCTTGCTATCCTCTTCTTTATCAAATAGGTGTATTGTTTATCAATAATAGTTCTCTGGCGAATGACAAAGATAAAAATATTGAAATTATTACAGAAGCGAAAGAACTTTTTGTGAAAATAAGGAAAGAAAGTGAGGATGTTGCGTTAGCCAGACAATCCATTGGTATGGAAGCAGTATCCCTGATTTCGCTAGGGAAACCAAATGAAGTTATTGAACTCTTAGGTGAATCCAATTCATTGGTAATGTCCACAGAAATATTACTTGCGTCTGCTTATCAAATGACTGGAAAAAATGATGAAGCAAAGAGAACATTACAAATTGAGATTTACCAATATTTTTTAACACTATTTCAACTTTTACAATCTTATCTTTCTATATGTATGGATGATGAAAAACTTTTTTGTGAAATTTGTAAACGTGCACTTTCTATTGCAGATGTATTTAATTTAGAGGAACTACATCCAACCATACTGTTACCGTTTTATTTGATTGCTGCACAAGGAAATCTAGTAAATGGTAATACGGATAAAGCAATCGAGTGTTTAGAAAGCTATACAAGGATTGCAACAGGAGATATTTATCCATTGAAATTAAAGGGAGATAACTTCTTCGATTTAATTGATGCGTGGTTTGAAAATTTTCCTATAGGAACAAATTTGCCAAGAGATGAAAAGATCGTTAAACGAAGCATGTTAGAAGCTGTTATAAATAATCCTGCTTTTTTAACTTTGACAGAGGATATTGGTTTTAAAAATCTTATTAGAAAATTGAAAAATAATTGTTAGGAGGGCATTTTATGAGTAGTCTGGAAGTATTTAGAGAATACTTACCTTTTTTGGCTCCATTAATTATCTTGCAAATTGTTCTTGCATTAACTGCGCTTGTTCATGTGCTAAAACATCCTCGATACCGCTTTGGAAATAAAATCATGTGGATTATTATTGTGCTATTTATCCACATTATTGGTCCTGTGGTATATTTCGTTTTCGGAAGGAGTGAGGATTAGTGAATGTCCTAGAAATTAATCAACTTTATAAAAAATTTGGAAACACGGATGTTTTGTCTGGGTTGGAAATGAAGGTTCCAGAAAATTCGATATTTGGATTTGTTGGACAAAATGGTGCAGGCAAGACGACTACAATGAAACTTATACTAGGTTTATTAAAGGCAGATCGTGGTAGTATCACGGTTTGCGGTGAAAGGGTAACTTATGGAGAAACTAGAACGAATCGGCATATTGGATATTTGCCCGATGTTCCTGAATTTTATGGTTATATGAAGCCGATGGAATATCTACTGTTGTGTGGCGAAATCACAGGATTAACAAAGAGCCAGATACTTGTAAAGGGAGAAGAATTACTTAAATTGGTAGGTCTTGGTGATGAACGACGAAAAATAAGATCATTTTCTCGTGGAATGAAACAACGCTTAGGGATAGCACAAGCTTTGCTTAATGAACCAAAACTATTGATTTGTGATGAGCCGACATCTGCTCTTGACCCGATTGGCCGTAAAGAAATTTTGGATATTTTACTAGCAATTAAGGGGCAGACAACCGTAATATTTTCCACCCATGTTCTCTCTGATGTAGAAAGAGTGTGTGACTATGTAGCACTTCTACATAAAGGTGAGTTGGCACTATATGGAACTCTTTCCGAAATCAAAGATCAGCATAGGTATCATGGGTTCCATATTGAGTTTGCAAAGGAAGAAGAATTAAGCATGTTTTCTAGTTGCGAAGAGTTAAAAAATCCTACGATCAAACTTTCAAAGAACAGTAATGTGTTAACAGTCACGTTTGATGACACGAATAACGATGGATATTTCTTAATTGATTTGCTTGCTCAAAAGAGAATCGTCCCATTGAGATTCGAAAGAATAGAGCCATCTTTAGAAAATTTATTTACGGAGGCGGTACAATGACACACTATATTGCATTTCTTAAAAAGGAGATTGTCGAAAGCATTCGTACCTATAAGCTATTCATTATGTTAGTGGTGTTCTTAATGTTTGGCATAATGAATCCCTTAGTGGCAAAATTAAACCCCATATATTATTGAAACCTTGATTCCAGATGGAGTATCAATTGTAATTCCTGAACCGAGTACGTTAGACTCTTGGACACAATTTTTTAAAAATATTACACAAATGGGCTTGATTGTAATGGTTGTTGTCTTTAATGGGATATTAGTAACCGAGGTATCAAAAGGAACATTAATTAATATGTTGACGAAAGGGTTATCTCGTAAAGCGGTAATTCTTTCAAAGTATACTTGTATGGCATTGATATGGACAACAAGCATCTTGGCTTCCTTCCTTGTGACTTGGGGATATACCGTATATTTATTTCCAACGGATAAAGTAAACAATTTGTTCTTCTCCGTATTTTGTTTATGGTTATTTGGTCTGGCTTTGCTTTCATTATTAATGTTTGCATCTACATTAATAAATAGTAATTATGGAAGCCTCCTTCTGGTAGGAGGTACCGTAGCAACTGGTATGCTGCTGAATTTGATTCCGAATTTTAACAAATACAATCCATTATCACTTTCAACAAAGAACATGGAATTACTAACCAATACAGTAAGTCCATCCTCTTTATATAATGTGATTGGGATTACTGCAATAATTACAGTGACTTTAATTGTCCTATCTATATTAATATTTAGAAAAAAGCAGATATAAAATTATATATCGAGAATGTCAAAGCACACGAACAGATTAATCAATTTGTTTATGTGCTTTTTTGGTTTTCTAAAATAAATTCGAAAGAGGATATTGACTTGTAGGAATCAAAGTGATATATTTATCATATAATGATACAAATAAATCACAATGAGATGGCGTTATGTTTGATAAAATAATAAAATCTAAATCAAAGATTGAGTGGCTTGGTTTTATGGGTTTCTTAGGATTTATGGGTTTTCTAAAGACATATCAAGGTGAGTCTCAGTATATATTTTTCGGATTTTTCGGTTTCTTTAGCTACTTCTTTACCGGGTATATAGCAAGGGAAATTCCGGATGAACGAATGATAAATAATTGTAAAAGAGCGAAATACGCTATGATGAAATGGTATTCTTCGCTTATGTTAATTTTATTTATATTTGTTATACTGAACAAAAACATATTTTTTGTACAATATGTACCTATGAAAGTAATTGAATTGATCGTTGCCTTGGTATTTGCTCTTTCCTTGATACTTAATTCGATTTTGGTTTATTATTATGATAAGGTGGACTAATATGGCAGAATTTAAGTGTTATTTAAAGAAATACAGACAGCTATCAAATCTAACGCAAGAAGAACTTGCTCAAATAGTACATGTCCGTAGAGAGACGATTCAACGTTTAGAAGCTGGAAAATATAATCCATCCCTTAAGCTGGCGATTGATATTTCCAGAGCAGTTAAAGCTCCTATTGAAGATATCTTTATTTTTGATTAAAATGAAACGGATTTTGGAATGAAATGGGGTAAATTATACAGGGAAGGTTGGCGTTAGCATGGGGTAAAAAGCAGGATGATCAAAATGTAACGTTAGAATTATTCGAGGGAGAGGGTCATTTTATCATGTACGATGAAGGGCAGAAATTCTTCCGCGCTATTTATGAGTTTTTGAAGTAATCCTCGATAATGGGAAGGAGCTGCCGCTGTCCCACAGTGCAGCTCCGGTAGTTCACAGAGCCTTTATTTGGAACCGACGGCTGCGCTCGATCCTATCGCGGAAGCCGAAATATACACCAAGTTTAATGGCATTGTTGGAGATAAAACCGCCATCTACATCAGCCACCGCCTGTCATCGTGCAAATTCTGTGATAAGATTGCCGTGTTCCACGAAGGTGCTATCATACAGCAAGGCACTCATGAGGAACTGGCAGCCGATGAAACCGGCAAATACTACGAACTCTGGAACGCCCAGGCGCAGTACTATACGGAGAAAGGCGCTTAAGTAATCTAGGAACATAGCTTATCATAAAATCAAATGATAGGCTATGTTTTTGTTGTGGATGTAGCTTGAGGAAAATAATTCACTTTTAAAAATTCTTGAGTTATAATAGGAAAAAAGAAAATCAAAAGATAGAAGATGCAGGTAAAAGGACTGCATTCTAGGAAAGTGAGAAAATTTATATGAGAAAAAAGTGTTCTATATTTTTGTTTTGTCTCTGCTTACTGATGACCGGATGCGGGAAAACAGAAAAAGGCGGTAGTTCCGAAGTATCGCAGGTGGAGGAAGCAGATAAGGTTATCGAAGCAGCCGATGCAGATACGGAAGAAGATAAAGCCACGGAGGAAGTGGATACAGGTACGGAAGAATCAAATAAAGTTACAGATGAAGTAGATAAGGCTACGAAGGAAGAGGATAAAATTACGGAAGCAGCCGATGCAGTTACGGAAAAAGATAAAGCTGCGGTAAAAGCTATGGAGGAAGAGGAGCCGGAGACGGAAATTTCAGAAAAGGATTTGTTCGATAAGGTATATGACAAATATTATTCCCCATGGTCAGAGGATGAAATGATTGTAGCCATAAATGAAAGAAGCCAATATCGTGAAAGCTGTTCTTTCTATAGCGAGGTATCCGATTATATGGAGAATGTCCGTGAAGTGCGGGACATTTCCAATATGATTGAACCTTTGTATTATACGGATATGAAATATTATGAGAGTCAGGATTTCGAAAAGGATCCTTTGTTGATTATACATTTGGCAAAAAATGAGATTTATGCTAGGCATGGATATATCTTTAACGATGAAGATTTGAATAACTATTTTATGGTACAGTTATGGTACGAGCCTTCCTGTACGCCAGAAGATTTTGATGATAGTGTTTTCAATGATTATGAAAAGGCGAATTTGAAGCTACTGGCAGAGCTGGATACCTATAAGGAGTAAGAAAATCACCATGGCGTAAATTCGTTACTTCCTCTCCTTTGATCTGCTGGTAAAATAAGAAAAATATATCATTTAAATGATATGTCTCATTGCAAAAAAATCCGCTATGATTTATTCTTTACTCATAGGAGGTGTATTAATTTGGCAAAGGAACAAAACAAAGATTTCAATGCAATGCTGCAGAACAGCAAGGATATGCCGAAAGTGAAAATTATTCAGGATGAAAAAAGTATTAAAAAGTATGGCGGTGAGAGGATGTACCTTGCGCCGCCTATCGATTACGACCGAGTGATGAAGACAGTACCATTCGGTAAAGTTATCACAGTCGGACGGATCCGGGATTATTTTGCAAAGGCAAACAATGTGGATTTTACGGATCCCATTACTGCAGGGATTTTTGTTTCTATTGCAGCCTGGGCGAGTGAACAAAGGGACGGTGATAAAACACCGTACTGGAGAACGTTGAAAGCAGATGGCGAACTGAATCAAAAATACCCCGGTGGTATAGAGGTACAAAAGGAAAAGCTGGAGGCAGAAGGTCATATCATTGTATCACGCGGAAGAAGCAACATCAGATATTACGTGAAGAATTATCGGGATCGTTTATATCAGCTATAATACTTTATTGTGCAGAAATCCGGAGGTACGGTATGTATAAATATTATTATCTATTTGATCTGATCAGTTTATTGCTCATATATATTGCTTTCTTTTTACCAAGGTGGAAGAGCAGCAGGAGAGAGTTATTCTTGAAGTCAACTTTCTATATTTATATTTGCTTTGTACTTTATTTCACCTTGATGCCCTTTGTCATACCCATTCCCTTTGTGAATTTTAGGATGAGATCGTCGAATATTAATTTAATGCCTTTTTACGATTTTCTGCAAGGGCATGGCGGAGCGGCAAGGGAATTTGTATTGAATATTATTATGATGGTTCCTTATGGCATACTTGTTCCGTTTATTTATAGAAAGAAAATGCTTTCGACCATTAAATACACACTGGGCTTTAGCCTGCTGATTGAAACTTTTCAGATATTTTCCTATGGCGGATCAAGAAGCTTTGATACGACGGATCTTATTTCTAATCTTCTTGGCGGAATCACCGGTTTTCTGCTATATTCCTTATTCTGCCCACTCGCCTCATTTCTGATGAATAAAATCTTTCGTGACAGTGAAACGGTAAATAAGAAACCGTATAAGGCGGCAAAACGAGACAGAATTTTATTTGGAATCATTATACTGCAATTACTTGTAAGGTCAACGTTAGTAGCCTATCTATAACACACTATTTGAAAGACATGTTGTTTTCTTTGTTTTAGAAGTATTGAATAATAAATTTTATAAAAGAAATGCAGGATAATTTCGAAAAGTCTACAAAACGCCGGGGGAGCTGGTGCAGCGGCGGATAAGATCGAGAAGGTATGCAGCAAAAAATAAGGGAAAGAACCGACAGGCATATTTGGTGCAAATCGAAGGAACATCCGATTGTAACAATACTATGTTAAATATGAGGGATGCATTGGAGATAACAGAAGAAGATATCAAAATAAAAGCAATGGAGATCTCACATTTTCTTGTTGTTGAAATGAAGAAAGGATAATCTTATATGCTCTAAGAGCATTGGAGGTAGTATATTGTTAGAAATTAAGAAAGGCATTAAGAAATTTTATGCGGGAGATTCGGAGGGAAATCCACTGGCTGAAATGACCTTTATTCCTTCCGGAGAAAATCTCATTATCGTTGATCACACCTATGTATCCGATGAATTAAAAGGTCAGGGGGTCGGAAAGCAGCTGCTGAAAGAAGTTGTTGCCTGGGCAAGAAAAGAAAATAAAAAGATCGTTCCGCTCTGCTCCTATGTAAAAGCGCAAATGGAAAAGAACGAAGAATACCAGGATATATTATATAAAGAAGAGAAAGATCGTGAATAGGGCGTTGTTATTACACATATTTCAGGAACGAATTGACGCACCGGAACAATGGAATGATTTTTAAAGAAAAGAAGCGCAGGAACCCTATCTTGCGCTTCTTTTCTTTAACCCTGCTTAACAATCCCCAATTGTGAAACATACAATACGCATATAATCTTTGTGTGCCGGAACATCCAGTGAGAGTTGCAGATAGCCTTTATTTTCCCTGTACTTTTGTAGTAGCGCATTCTGAATGCCATACGCTTTGTTAATGTTTTCTTTTCTTCCGTTCGAATGCAGTAGATGAACCGGTCCGCCACATTCGTTTACAGTCTGTAAAAAGCGTTTCATATTAAAGATATTTAATTTTACCATTGCACATCCTCCATTCAGAAAAAACGGTTATTTATGGATATCATTATAGTGCAATCTTTTCTAAATAAATATCTTATTTCTGCCTTTCTATATCATTATCCTGCCATTTTTACGATATTCTATGGGAGTACAGCCGATCTGATCCCGAAACACTTTCCCGAAATAGCTGCTGCTTCCAAATCCGCAGGCTTGACTGATAAAGGTAATGGATTTCTGGCTTTTTGCCAACATATGGCATGCCATTTGCAGCCGGTAACTTTGGATATATTCCACCGGTGTCATATGCAGGCTATTATGGAATGCCCGGAAGCACTCGCGTTCACTGGAAAAAGTAGCAGCGGCAATTTTTGCGATTGAGATTTTCTCCGTATAATGTTCGTGAATATATATCATCATCTGTTTTATCTTATCATTTGTTTTGTTGTAATCTTCCTTTTCCTCCAGGAAAGGGAGAGACATGGTAAGAAGATGGAGCCATATGTCAGACAAGGCGGTACGTAGTTTGACTTCATATCCAAAATCATTTTTAGAAAGATGAAAGGATTCACGAATGATATTTAACACCTGTGCCTGTGTAGCATGATCTGGATAGAGAGCTATGATTTCTAACTGCGGAGCCGCAATAATGGGTATAATATAATTTTGTTCAATTCGGCTTCCCTGTTCTCCGGCGATAAAAGAAGAATCAAAAATATGAAGAAGCTGAACGGTTCCATGTGACTCTACCGGCGGTCTTGTCATATGAAGCACATTAGAATTGACCATTCCGCCGGAGCCTGCCGGAAATACCATTTTCCCCTTTGGGGTATAGTACTCTAATGTACCGCTTTGTATATAGAAAAGTTCTGCCGCCTTATGCCAATGCCATGGTACGAAATTGCCAAAATAATTATCAAATGCAACATGGGAAGCTATATATGGAAAATCGGGCGCAAAATCAGGTAATAATTCTTCCTTACTTCCCGTATGAAATTCTATAGTAGAGATATTTCTCAAATGTTTCCCGCTCCTTTCAGCATATTTCCGACCTGTTTCTTCCTCCTCCGATCGAATAGCCGGTGGCTGTTTTTATTATAGCATGAATTCAAATATATGGAAATTTGACATCCAAATCAAATTCTGTTTTCAAAAAATAGGGTCGATGCTCTTCCTCTCTTTCACCGGTATGTGAAGGAAGACCATTGACCCTCGAACTATTTATTGCTTTACCATACCCAATTTCACGATTGCCTTTTGGATTCGGGGATGCTTCATATATAAATCCCAGACATCACCGTATAAGGCGTTGGCGATCATTAGAAGGGTGATTCCCTTATCAATTCCAAGATAAGTGGTCGCATACCAATTCTTGTCGCTGTTCATGCTGTCATAGAACCCATAAGGACCCCACATGGAGGGGTGATTCTCGAACAGGTACGTAAGTGCACAGGTGCTTTCTTCATAGGTGTAGGGAAGAGAGCCGCTGATGGCACAAGGTCCGATCGTTCCGTCGGTGAGCGGCATCATGTTCTTACTGGGAACCGTGCCATGGACGATATAGTCGTCTTTTCCGTCAAAAGCACTGACTCCCCATAGGCCCTCCTGGAAGGTCTTAATCTGCGACTGCTCCCTGCACCAGCGGATTTGGGCAAGAGTTGCATTTTTGGTATTTAAAGCCCAATCAATTCCGTCACAGCCTTTATATTCAGAAAAGTTGAACCAGCAATGGGAGTACTGATAGATAAATAGCACGCCACTGGGCACATAATGGCATCCGATACCCTTGTATTCCCCATAGGGGCGGTCAAAGGAAAGGTAAAGGTTTCTGGCAATCTCTTCGTCGATATTATCCTGTCCAGCCGCCTGAATATACATCATCAGCTGCTCAGCAGTCATGTCCCAGGCACTGATGAAGCCGGTATTGCCCTTCGTATAGGCGCCGCCGGGAATATCGTTGTAGGACATATGAAAAAAAGCCTTCTGCTCCCGGTAAAATAGAAAATGGGAATAATCGGTGCGGTTTAGAAGCTCTTCTGCCATTTCGTGTAATTCCGGATCGTTAAAGAAAGCATCCACAACAATAATCCCGTTAAGGCAGAGGGCAGTATCGATGGTGGAATATTCGCTTTTTTTATATCGTTCTCCGGTCTGTATATTGCAAAAGTGAACAAAGAAACCGTTATAGTGCGGTATGTTGTGAAGCAGGGTGAAAAGGGTTCCTTTTGCCCTCTCCAGTCCTTCCTCGTAGTTAATAAAGCCATGCTTCACACCGATCACCGTTCCGGTCAGGGCA
Organism: Lachnospiraceae bacterium; assembly: GCA_015057615.1. Taxonomy (GTDB): domain Bacteria; phylum Bacillota; class Clostridia; order Lachnospirales; family Lachnospiraceae; genus Mobilitalea. The sequence goes on from SVEA01000120.1 coordinate 12,827, forward strand.
AAACCCACGGATGCAATAGAAGCAAGGGATGGGTTGTTGGAGCGGTCCAGCGCTAAACCGTAACCTTTGCTTCCCTTTACATGGTTGCTGGTTTCCCATAAGAAATCAAAGCATTTTCTCATCTCTAAATTGAGTAATTCTTTTGCGGTCATAATATCTCCGTTCCGCCATTAGGCGGCATCTTCCCTTCGTTGTATTTTATGCAGTTTTTGTACGCAGAGTATGCGGATACTGCATAGACACATACTCCTCATTTTTATTCTTATATTTTGATTTGAGTGAAAAGCCTCTTAACAAAACATTTTCTTCAATTTGCACAAATTAAGGTAAAACTTAAGTAATAGGAAACAACATTTAATACGCAGCTGTTTGAAGTCGTTGGCACTTAGACTACGTATTTTGGGGTCTTATGTACCATTACGTACTTCAATCCAAGAATTGCGTTTTTTGCAATACTTTGGGGAACACGTGTTGCGAATGAAATTTGTTTCATATTACTTATCAACATATAGATTGTTCAAATTGACGTGAGTGGTTTACAAATTGGTTTTTGGTACCTCACTCAATTCATATTTTAATAAGAGATAATTCTTCGTGGTAGAATCGCTGCCTACATAGATCTTATAGGTTCGATTCTCCGGTGTCATTTCGTTATTAATATTTAAGTAGGACAGGGTATCTCTTGTAATGGCAAATTGCACCGTTTTGGTTTCTCCGGCTTCCAGATCGGTATGGCAAAAGCCCTTGAACTCTTTCACAGGTCGGCTGACCGAGAAGCTTAAGGCTTCAATAAAGAGCTGGGAAATGATTTTGCCGGGATAGTTGCCGGTGTTTGTAATATCTGCGGATATGACAGCCTCTTCCTCTCCGGTAATGCAGTCTGTGGATAGGGAGAGATTGCTGTAGGCAAAGGTCGTATAGCTGAGTCCATATCCGAAGGGATAGAGCGGGGAATTCGGTATATCCGTATAGCAGGACTTGAATAAATCCCCGGGTCCGCCGGTGGAAGAGGGGCGGCCGGTAGGCAGTTGGTTATAGTATACCGGTATCTGTCCGACATTACGGGGGAAGGATATAGTCAGCCTGCCGCTGGGATTATATTCACCGCTGATCACACTGGCAAGTGCATTGCCGGTTTCATTCCCCAGATACCAGCCTAAGATTAAGCCGTCCAGATGGACGGCGCACCAGCTTAGATCCAGAGGACGTCCCGTGAAAATCACACCGATCATCGGCTTATTCAGCTTTTTAAGCTTTTCGGCAAGTTCTAACTGACGTCCGGTGAGGCCAAGCGCTGATCTTGAACTTGCTTCCCCGGTGAGTGAGTCGGGCTCTCCGATTGCAAGAAGTATCACGTCGGAATCCTGCGCCAGCTGATAAGCTTCTTCCATTAGCCTGCCGTCATTGTCGGAGCCTTCAAAGGAGCAGCCTTCGTGTGCAGCTATCTGGTAGCCGTGATTCTCCATACCGGTAGAAAAGGAGATACATTCCTCGATCCGACCGAGTCCACCCCAGCCGCCGACGACATGGTTGGTTTTTGCAGCGGGACCGATCAGAGCGATTTTCTTATCCCTTGATAGGGGAAGCACTTGATTGTCATTTTTTAGCAGGACAATGGAGCGTTTTGCCATTTCCAGAGCAGCTTTTCGGTACTCCGGCAGCCGCATATATTGCTCCGGATCATCGTATATGTTCTTGTATGGATTATCAAATAACCCCAATTGGTATTTGAAGGTCAAGATCCTTCGACAGCTTTTCTCAATGGTTTGTACGCTCACTTCGTTTTCCTTTACCAGCTCTTCTAAGTAGGTGATATAGTGAGTGGATACCATTTCATGATCTAAGCCGGCATGTAAGCATAGCTTAGCAACTTCTTTTTTATCGGTAGTAATCTTATGGTTCATGATTTCAAAGGTCGAGGTATAATCAGAAATCACGAAGCCTTTGTACTGCCATTCGTTTCGGAGGATATCCGTCAGTAGGTAGCGGTTACAGGAGGCAGGAACTCCGTTGATGACATTAAAGGATGCCATCACACCGGCGCAGTCTTCGTCCACACAGCTTTTGTAAGCGGGTAGATGATACATGCGAAGGTGGCGGTCCGACATATCCACGGTATTATATTCACGCCCTGCTTCGACAGCACCGTAGCCGGCAAAATGCTTTACGCAGGCACCGATGGAGGTATTGTCGGACAGATCCCCCTGCTGGTAGCCGCGGATATAGGCGCGCCCGAGGATTCGGCTTAGGTATGAATCCTCGCCGTTGCTTTCCATCACCCGTCCCCATCTCGGATCCCGGACCACATCCACCATAGGGGAAAAGGTAAGATTGATGCCGGTATGTGCGGATTCCTTCGCAGCAATCCGGCTGGCTTCTTCGATCCGTTCCGGGTCAAAGCTGCAGCTCATGGCAAGGTTAATTGGAAAGGTGGTGCGGCAGCCATGGATGATATCAAGCCCGAAGAAGAGGGGGATTCCCAAGCGGCTTTCTTCCACAGCGATTTTTTGGAGCTGATAAGCGTTCTCTGGTGTATGAATGCCTAGGATGGAACCGCATAGGCCCTCTTTGATCGATTGCGCGGTGGCGTGGCTGTCATCAAAATGAAGCCCCTCGATATGAGCATCCTCGGGAGCAGCCTGATAAAGCTGCCCGATCTTTTCTCTTAGCGTCATTTTATCCATCAGCTGATCGACAAGTACTTTAATTTCCTCCTTCCCCCTCTTGGGAAGAGGAGGGTGGGATAGCTGTTTGATTTTATCCTGAAATAAATTCATTTGATTGCCTTTCTTACTTTGTGATACGAATGGTGCAATGATCGGTTACATAGGAAGTCTTAAATCTGGCACAGCCGGGCCGGTAAGGCTGCTCTTCGATGGTAAATGGAATGGGATCATCATTGATGTAGATCGCCCGGATTGGTCCATTGCTTTTAATATCATATAGGATATGAACCGGTATGTTATGTATTTCATAATGGAAGGTCAGGCCATCCAGCTTCTTAGGCAGCACCGGGTCAAGAATAACCGTATCCTTCTCTAAACGAAGCCCCAGAACATTGGAGATTAATTGATTTAATAGGATACCTGGGCCGCTGGAATAGATTCTCCAGCCTGCTTTCACCGGTATTTTACCTTCTCTTAATAGATCAAAGTTCGCCATCGCTTCATAGCGGTTATCAAATTCTCCGTCACTGCTGCTGAAATAGCAGTTGCTTTGCCTTGCAGACGCATTCGAAACCTTAGTCTGTATTTGAATCGGAATGACCTTTAACAGGTTATCCCAGGTCTCATCGGTTTTCCCCAGCTTTGCCATGCTTTCGATAAAACGGATGTGCGCATGGACATACTGCAGACCGATTTCCCGTCCAAAGTTTGCTGCGGTTTCGGCACGCTTAAAATAGGTATTAACTCCGCCGTGATAGGTACAGGTCCGGTTCATAAGGCGTACCCCGTCCGGATGGTAGAGATGTTCCTTTATCAGGGCAAAATGGGAAGCAGCCTCCTGCGGATCAAACATTTCACTGATGCAGGAACGGGTCATCGGCAGCAGCCGGTATTTCAACCCAGTGGCATTGTCCTCCGGGTGAAGCAGATATTTGATGTTATCTCCGTCAAATTGGATGAATCCGGAGGTGATCCCGTCCTTGATGAGGTAATGGTGGTAATCCTTTTTGATTTCCGCAGCCATAGCAGATAATTCGCGGCTCAATTCTGAATCATAGGACGCAAGCAGTGCGCCGAATTCCCGAAAAACCTGGTAGGTCAACGTTACCGTCCAGCCACTGACCATGCTCTTTCGTAAAGCGGGGTCGGCAGGCTGAAGGGTATCATCCCAATCGCCGTCGCCGTAGCAGGAGAGGTGGGTGCCGGGAATAAAATGCTCCCTTATATAAGTGATCTGTTTTTGCACATGCTGCATCAGCGTTTCCTTTTGCTCGGTAAATTCATACCCTTCGATCCGGGTATACGCAAGCTTTTCCTGAAGAATCTCATAATCGCCAGAAGCCTTGATATAATCGGATAGTGCCTTTAGCGGCCAGACAATGATATCTCCGTGGCTTTCATGGTGCTGAATGGTGTAATAACGGTCAAACATAAACCATTGCGGCCAGTTGCCGTTTTCCAGATACTGATGGTTGTAGATCGTCAGCAACATTTTCCTTAGAACCGGGTAGTTCTGGAAGCACAGGAAGTATTCAAAAGGTCCCTGGCAGACGTCCCGGGTACCCCAAGCAGCACCACCGAACTGCTCCAAGCCGTGAGGGGATAGGTAATGCACCCGCGCATTATGGCTGTACCAGAACACAATATCATTGATTTTCTCAATTTCTTCCAGAAGATCTTCTTTCCCCGGTAATTCCAGGTGGAAGCCGTGAAGGGAAGCGCTCAGCCATACTAAAAAGGCGGTTTTCTCTGCCTGGAAGTTACTTGGTGCAACCGGATTCTCTTCGGCAGAAAGAAAGCCGGTAGTCAATAGCTTTACTTGGGAAGCGTCGGTAAATTCCCATACCAGGTAAGGCTCCTTCTGTGTTCCAAGTGTTTCATAGAAGAAAGCATCGTTATGTAACTGGAAATCCTCCTTTGCCGTAATATTAAAATGAAGGCCCGGATAGCGGCTGCCCGAGAAGGTATCGGCAGAATGACGGATGGTTACCGTCTGCCCCTTAAGCTCATACAAAAACGGAGCGTCATAGGGTTCCAGACCGGTGCATAATTCACTGAATACGGCAAAATCATACTTCCGGTTCTTCTGCGAATGAATCTCAAGGGTCAGGGCAGGGGAGGCATGGTGCGTATAGCTTAAGACCTCCAGCACATCATCCTCGAATTTGTACAGCCATCTGGTATAGTTATAGCCTATCTCATATACGCCTGCCATGGTCAGCATATGATAGGTGCCGTTCTTTTTGATCATGATCCTTTGCCCCGAGGATTTGCTTACATTCAATCCGTTGCGGCAGTTGGTACTCAGCTTGTTAAATGTTGTATTGCCGATCACGGTCTGGGAGCTGAATACGCCATACATATAGCTTGTTGTAGCAAGCAGATCCTCATGAACATAATCGGAGGTACCAGATAAGAGGATATGTCCGTGCGGACGCTCCACATGAAGCTCCTTCTCCATGAGAACCACATGCTCATGATTTTCGCCGAAGAAGGAGAGAAGCTTATCACCAGATTTCTCCACATGGCGTTTCGCCGGATACCTTTCATTGATCTCCGTATCGGTAAATGGAAGGGAGGCGATGCAGGGAATCGTCTGGCTGACATCCTTATAGTCTGCCTGTGCAAGCAGATCCCAATCGGGGGTGTGATACCCCTCCATAACCGTATCCATGGGAATGGGAGCCTTGATCTCCGTTTTGATGCTCTGGTTAGCGATCCCATAAAAGGTGAAATGACTTTCCTTTGTAAGCCTCGTTTCCTCGGTCTGGAGTGCGGTATAAGCGTACTCATACTGGTAGACCCGGTTGCCTAGGGTTTCCTCCTTCAGAGCGCTGATTTTGCCGTCAATCTTATAGGTCAGACCGTAGAACGGATACCCGTCCGTCGAGAAGGAGCGAATCCGTTGGAGGGAGCCCTGCTGTATCATCGGGAAACCGCTTTGCTCCGGTGCCTGCCATTGATTCTGCCTGGAGCAGACAACGTATCCCAGCTCCGTATCAAATGCCTTATGATCAATGTATTGGGAGTTATAGGCTTCGTTACCCTGAATATGACCGAAGCCTGCGAGTCCGATATCCTGCCCGTAGATTAGATCAATCGTTTTTGCCTGCCCGGAGGAGGATGGGGTCAATTGCAGGTCAATA
>SVEA01000121.1 GCA_015057615.1 Lachnospiraceae bacterium
CATCCGGTACTTCGGTAAGATATACTCTGGAGGAAAGATTGGATATCGTATTCTTTTTTTCCGATACTCGATCTTCATAGGTGTAGCTCCACTGATCTGTATATTGATACTCCACTCCAGAGGATGAGATTATCTTCTCTTTATCCACTATTTTAGGATCATAGGGTTGTCCGAACATCACTTTATCCTTACTTCGCAGCGCTTTTATCTCATTTTTGTCTTTATCTACTGCAATAACATTAACGTTGTAAATGTTCGACGCGGTTATCGTATATTTAATATTATATAAATCCTCTAACAACCTCTGCGTTGCTTCACTCCAGTATTCTGCAGCAAGCATCTCCTGAAGACCAAAGATATTGCTTTTACGGGTTTTTTCCCCTTGATAAGTTTCATACACTGGATTTAGGTAAATACTAACACTTCCATTAATTAAATCATCTGCCGTAATGCCAAGTTTGGCTGCTGCTTTTATAAAATCCTTTCTGGACATGGCATAGTTTCTAAACTTAAAACCACCTTGATCATATCCGCCCTTATTCTCTATATTTACTGCTTTGCTTTTGATCGATGCATTACTTCCACTAGTGAATTTTATTTTCGGTTCGAATTTTTCCCTGCTCATACGATAGGATACTGTACGATATCGAATAGAGTTCTCATCTGCTGCACTATGAATACCTTTCCATCTAATCTCATTGTTATCTGCCTTTTTACCATCTTCACCGATAATAATCCAATCACTGACCGCCGCTTTCGTATGCTCTACCGGAAACAAAAAGTTCAATAGACTAGATAAAAGACATATTATAACTAAAAGAATTGAGGAGTCTCGTAAACAATACTTTTTCCTAAAACAGTACATTCTATCTTCCTTTCAAGAAATATCTATTTTCCCTTTCATCCTATGTAGAATGGTTCTACAAATACGACATACATGACTCCAAGATTACCCACCTCATAATTTCCTAAAATAATATCAAAACAGCACTCTTTCCATTCACTCAATTCGAAATCACTAAAGCATATAGGGTGACCGGAAGAATATAAAATATCGTTAGTATCATATGGAGTTTTGTTTTCATAGACAGTTTCTGAGGATAGGATACGATATCTTACATATGTTCTCAAATGATAACACCCATCATAATAATACAAAGAGGATCCATCTATAGCTATCTGATCACTCTCTATGATTGTTTTGTTTTTTTTCATCCTCTCCACATATTTTTCAATCCATTTCTTTGTATTTTCTTCCATCTTTCCATAACCATAGGTATAATCCGTTTTAAGTACTGTCTCAACCCACTCTTCATCAATGGTACGGTAATCTGCATTAAATATCATTTTCAGATTAGTTCTAGCCTTTTCAACCCAAACATCAAGCATTTTAGCCTTTAACTCTGCAAAATTCGGAATATCGGTAGACTTATCAACCTCAAAGGGATAAGCCCATTCCTTAAAATGTTCTAACTTACGTACTTTCCATTGATTTGTTTCTGTATCATACGTAGATGCGGTTACTCCTTCAAACATAAATTTCCAACCATCATAATACTCATTTGGGTAGCTTGCTAAGATATAAGGATACTTATCTGCATTCTTAGGCAACTTTGTTGTCCTTATCAGCTGCCCGTCCGGACTGATTTTCGCCCGAAGTGATTTATCTTTTAGCATTGCAATGCATTTTAATGCACCATCATAGGACATCCTACTATTGCCTTTAAACTTTCGATCCGTAGAGTATTTACCGTTGCTATACCCTTTAATAAACCCTTTCAGATAGCACTTTACAACATCCAGGCGTTTATCTTCTTCAATGCTACCGATATCCGAAATTCGTTTTTCTAGCGTCAGCTCTACGAACTTGGGATCTAAGGTATCGCCATATAGATATTCATCTGCGCGGTTTAATAAGACAGCTGCTTCGGTTCTGGTTAGATCTGTTTTATAGGAAGAAAAATCTTCCGGTTTAATAATAGATTTTTCGATTAGTGCATTCACATATACGGATTCTTCAGAACCATCCGCAGGTTTCAAACCAATCTCTTTCGCGAGTTCCTTGGCAAATTCCTCCACGGTTATGTAGGTACTGGCTGCGCTTACCGTTGTTGTGGTAAATGTCAGAAAAAAAGCTACGAATAAAACAAATGAAATTCGTAAGGCAGATCGTTTCTCATTCCCCATGGATTGAATAATGTTCGATTTTTTCATAGTGTAGACCCCTTTCTATAATCGGTGTTTCCCCACCCTTATTTTTTGAACACATATTTTATTTATAGGATTCAAGTACCAAAAACCGTCAAAAAAATCGTCTTCGTCAATTTGCATAAACCAAGAAAAAACTTAAGTAATAAAAAACAATATTTAATGCGCAACTGTTTGAAGTCGTTGGTACTTAGGTCACGTATTTTGTGGTCTTACGTACCACTTGTACTTCAATTCAAGTACTGCGTTTTTTGCAGTGCTTTGGGGGAACACGTGTTGCGAATGAAATTTGTTTCATTTTACTTGTCAATACATAAATTGTGAAAATTGACGGAAAGTGGTTTATAAATTGGCTTCTGATACTTGAATTTTTATAGAATATGTACCGCATAAGTTCCTTTTGTATAAAAGAAGTGATGCATAAAAAAGGAGGTAATCATATAAAATTACCTCAAGCGCTTTTTTATTTTGTAAACTTATGAGGCCATTATACAATATATGGTAATTCATTTCAAGGTTGGATTACATATTTATCTACTTTTCTCGACCGGAGAATTTATCAAACGGATCATATTCCGGGGCATGAATATCATTCTGGCAACATACCGGACACCCATATGCACCTTGACGTACGCATTCTTCAACCGATAAATACGGCTGATTATCGAAGAGAATGCCATCCTCTTTCCGATGATCACATCCCGACCGATGATAGATTAAATACCACTTTTCTTGCTCCAGATAATATACTTTATCCTTAGTCACTTTTGCACCGGAAGATGCAAAACGGTTATAAACCTCTCCGGCTCCATACGGGTATCCCTGAAATATCACAAAAAATCCCGGAGCATCTAAATACGGCAGCCACTCTTCATCCTTAATCGGGGGCAATACAAAATTATAGGTTATTCCATACTCCGACGCGATTTTATTATGATGGCTCGTATAGTAAGCCATTGATTGCTCTATCAGAGATTGTATTGTTTCCTTCCTTATTAATTCAAATTTATCCGGATCAAGCAGAAAAGGATTCTCCGGACGATTCCGTGCTGCAAAATACGCTGGAAATTTTATTTTCATGTCTTGATAATTTAGCTGATATACCGTTTGCTTATCTCCTGAAGCCAGTAACCCATTCTTATCGAACAAAGTTATGTTCTCTCCCAAGGTAAAACCGTAGATGAAATCATTATCCTCACGATAATAGGGTAGTTTTTCTGTCCACCTTCGCGTTACATAGGAATGCCCGTCCTCTCCTTCATATTCAAAATAAGCATAGGTATAGTAACCATCTTCTGTTGTGACTGCAATTACCGGCAGATATCGATCTAATTCTTCCTGCTTATCCTTATCCGACAAGATTCCGAAAGAGGAATACAGAGATGCACTAAAACTTTCTACTGCTTTTTCCTTATTAATTATAATTTGATTATTCTGCCCTATTTCAACTAATTTTGTTACTGCGTCATCAATTGCTGTATCCAGGTATCGATCAATCTTTTCTCTATCGGACCATACTGTTTTTAGATGATCCGTCCGAACATCATTGATGATAATTGATGTAATTGCTATAATGACAAATGAAATAGCAAAATGGTAAAGTTTCATTTCTTTCCTCTTTCTGGCAGCTTTACGCATCATGAAGTTTATAGTTTCCGTGCTTAAACTCTACGTGTGAAACGATTTTGAATTCTTACATACTTTTCCTTACACTTTTATAATTCATAAATGTGTCAGAAAAATAATTATTTTTGAATTTCTTCTCTAATATATCCGCCGTCTGCAACGTGAATATATTCATCTCCCGATCCCTTGAAAATCTTCCTTAGAAGTCCCATCCCCCTTCCCCCAGTGCGGTTTGTTACGGTCACCGTAAAATAATCCCTGTTGGAAAAATAATAGCTTCCGTTACCCTCATATAGCTCTTTAAAAATATCAAATTCATAATATTTATTCTCATATTCCAGAACATTTCCCGTAAATACAGGGGTTCGAGCTGCACAATACGGGCATCCCGGGTCTGTATTATCCGGATATAGTTCATAGTGCCGATTGCATATTGGACAACGTCTAATATTACGTTTTGTTGTAACGATCAAGGTTGTATACTTTCCCTTATAACTTAATGTAACCGTCTGCATTCCCACGTAATTTTTATCTAAATTGTCAACATATCCTGAGGTTAAATATTCATTTCTGCCATCCATATAAGTAGCAAGCAGTGTTACTGCATTTTCTTGTAGCGTCGTTCCTTTATAGATGGTGATTTTACCAGATGTTGGATAAGAAACAATTAAGCTTTTTAGATATGCTCTGCAGAAAGGACAGCCAGGATCAGTATTGTCATTTCTCATGTTATATACATGTCCATTTGCACAGGTTTTATTTCTTGGTATCACAGATACGATAATCGTTTTTGTGAAGGTTGTTTCTGTCTCATCTTTATAGGTAAGAGTTGCTGTTTTATCATTCACAACCGAATTTGTAGTATATGCCGTACTGCATAAAACCATATCTGTTGATCCATCTTGATAGGTCGCTGTAGCTGTCGTGATTAATGGTTCATTTAAATATACTTTTTGCTTTGGATGAGTAGGAACGATATCTATTACCTTACGGTTACAATGTGGGAAAACTTCTATATTGCCGTTATAATATGCTCCCGCCTTTTTGTCACACTTTATATAATAACCTGTTATTTGTCCTTCGCTTTTACCACAGTTTAAATACCAATAGTCTACTGTACTAGTTGACTTTGTACAAGTAAGGTTACTATAATCCGTAACAGAAGCACCGCATTTAGCTCCTACAGTAGCGCTTTCTGCAAACCTCATACCACAGCTAGAACATGTAAAACTACTTGTAATTCGCCCTGGACACCATTTTTTTCCGTAACAATGCATATTATGAGAATGATACATTGCCGAATAACAATTACCACCAGAAGTTGAATTACCACTATGTGAATGATAATATTTACCAGTATAACACCCCCCACCTGATAATGAGCTTCCCGTATGTACGTGTCTGGTTCCATCATAACAAGCATCCGTATGCGCATGGGTTGGATTTGCAGGTGTTTTCACAGCATTTTCTAACATACTTTCATTTGTTTCCGTATTTAAGCCGCCACTATTATCGATCGGATCCTTCACATTAGGTATCTCTGTTGACACCGGCCGGTAATTATATTCATTTGTTCCAGTATAAGCATCGTTCTGTTCATTAATTACTTCCTCTGAGGTTCGAAAACGATATTCCGGTTCCATGTTCTGTCTTCTATTCTCCATGCAAATATCCAATAAAACATCTGTTTTCGACAGCTGCTCTAAGTATGATTCATACATTTCCTTATCTATATAGCCTTTGCTTCGAATATCCTGAACAAATTCCGATGTTTCCGACTGAACAATGATCTGCGTTATTGCATCCAGCTTTAGACCAAAATATAAGATTGGAAAAAGAAATATGATTAAGAAAGCAAGAATTAGATCCACTATATGCTCATAAGGATGTTCCATTTATTTCACCACCATATGTTATACTTTCTTTCTCTCCTTTGCTTTTCTGGAATAGCTTATTAATTCCAGAATAGATTGCTTTTTTTCGCTTTTTCACTATTACAGTAATATAATCACCGGACTCCATTTGATACACTCCCTGCTCATATAGAGCAGCTATAATATCATTGGTATAGATAATATCGTAGTAAATAACAGCATCCTTACTATTCCCATCATTGCTGCAATAAGGACAACCCGGATCACTCTTGTCTTCATTAAGATAATACTCGTGGTTGTTCGGACAGATGACTGTTATCAAATCATCTATCACTTCGATGGCAAGGTTTGTGCTATGCCCCTGATAATGCGCCGTTATGGTTTGCTCCCCTAGAATATTGGGACGATAATTACTTATGGTATATCCGGTATAGACCGCCTCCTTATGAGTATCCCGAAATGTCACCACGATTTCCAGGTCCGGTTCAGAACCCTTTATCACCTTAGTACTTCCGTTTCTAAGGTTTGCATTAATCTCAACGATCGTAACGGAGCATACTGGACATCCTTCTTGATGTTCGGATCTGCGATAAGCCAAGCTGCAATAGGGGCATATATTGATATCATCCCCTTGTACGGTGACCGATAGATTACAAGAGACCGATTTGTAATATACCATAACCTCAAAGACACCTGCTTTATCCGGGATAAAGTTCGTTGTCCATCCAGTCACTATTTCTGTATGTCCGTCCTGATATATAGCAGTTACAGTAAGATTTAACGGCTGATGCATTTTCATTATAACTGGATTTGGCTGGACAATAATTTTAGTAACCGTATTTTTACAATAAGGGCATCCCGGATCGGATCCGTCCGGATTCAATAAATAGGCATTATTACATACATTGCAAATCTTCACATTTTCTTTAACTTCGACTGTTATATATACTTTGTATTTTTCATAGGTAATGGTGACATATTGAAAGCCTGCTTTCATGGAATCATAATTACTGGTCCAATCCGTAATAATTGCTCTTGCTCCATTTTGATAAACAGCGCGTACTGTAATTGGAAGGAAATCGCCTTTCTGAACAACAATTTCGGTTGGTTCTACTGTAATTCCTGTTATCGTACCGGAGCACACCGGACAGCCTCGGTCAATATCATTTTCATCCAGCTCATAGCTTTCACCGCATACCGGGCATGTCTTTGTCATATTGGTTACAGCAACATTTGCTGATGCTGTTTTCGTAATGCTGTTCTCTGTATAGGTAATCACAGCAGCCTGTGTACCAAGGGTGTGGTTATTAAAATTCTTAATGTTAAATGAATTCGTTGTTTTGCTTGTTCCATCTTCATAGGAGACTATCACATGAAACGAAGGGTTTTGATAACGCTCTATTGTCTGTGTACTTGGTGTCACCAAGATACCTGTCAGGTTCGGCAGAACTGTTATTGTTACACTTTTTGTAACTGTTTTTTCATATTCCGTATATTGAAAGGTAACTGTCTTTTTACCCGGTCCACTACTCCATCCAGTCTTTTTGTATTGGCTGCTTGTTAATACTTTCTGTGTATCATCTCCGTATATCGCTTTCACTGTGTAGGTTGGTTCCGTGCCGTTATATACACTCGTTGAAGAGGGAGTAACGCTTATGCTTTGCAATCTTCCTTTTACCGTGACGGTAATCGTACAGGTTCTGGTACCTGTAGTTTTGGCATTTCCTACTTTCCCATGATAGGTAAGTGTTACGGCTTGTGTTCCGGGAGTGGTACTATGATAGCCTGTCGCGGTGCAATTAACTAGACCGGTATGCCCGTCAAGATAAGTGGCGGTTGCTGTAGTAATTATAGAATCACCAGTATAAACGGTCTGCGTGGGATTCGCAGCCGTTAAGCTCATAACAACGGTATTGCAAATGGTCGAGGTATCCTGTGCTTTCCCGCAGCTCCATCCACCGGAACTGGAGCTTTGACCGCAGATTAATGTTGAAGTAGATTTGCCACAAGTTCTTTCTAAAGTATATCCCAAATGCCCCGGACAGGATTTCGACGTATGACCCGGACAATATATCGTTGTTCCGTGGCCTGGGCACCAATATTCCGCATTTTCCGGATCATTTGGAGCATCACTTTCACAACCACTGCAATAAATCGTTTTAGTATCACAGCCACTGCAGTAAGTTGTTTTTGTAACACAGCCATCACAAGTATATTCATAATACACTTTTGTATAACAAAATGAGGAATGGCTATGGTAACAGGAGGAACTATGGGAATGCCCACTTCTATAATAGCAGCCACTTTCTGAATGACGGTGTCCATCATAGCAGGCATCCGTATGGGTATGCACAGCAAGTGGAGATATGGATTCATCCGATGACAGCAGCTTTGTTGTATCATTTAATGCCAAAAGTGTTCCCGGCTTTGTGTTTTCAGATATTAATTTTCCTGCTGTCTTAGCTGTTGCATGCTCGATTTCGATTTCATAAAGCTCACCGGTCTGACTAAGCTTATCCAGATATTCCTCATAAAGCTCACGGGTAACGCAAGCTTCCTTTCTTACCGTATCTGTAAAATCGCGTGTATAAGCATTCACAATCGAATCCATGGTTTCGATCTGCATCTGTGCAATATATTGCAATGGAAATATAATAATTAAGAAAATTGCTAAGAATATTGCTATGATCCGTCCTAGTGAATTCATCTTTTCACTCCTATACTTTTACCATTCCAAATCGGTGTTTCCATAATTTTTTAACCGTTTTTTATGAACTAACATTCTTTAATGCATAATATCATTCATTCTGAACTGACCTCCTATAAATACATCAAATCCTTCATTCTGACTAATTTCCATTAAGATTGTTCATAAATTGTTCCTTTTAAAGCGATATTTTATAGGTTTATAAAACACTCCTTTTAAACAATTTTTTTATAATTTATAAATAATTTCTTTAATTTATAAATTAATTTCAAAATAATGTCTCTTGATTTCATGAGAGCATTCCTTCCGTTTCATCCATTTATCCAGCAACGGTATAACAGAAATATTGATCAAATATAATTCGCAGCATTTTCATGCAAAATTCTGCTTTCCCTGGATAAAGGTAATTACGACCTCTTCGCTTTATTTCTTTTCTATAGCCTTCCTGCTTTTTTATTCGCTCGTCATAAGTAAGCACCTGCGAATCCCGATAGATCTTATATGCCAGGTGAATGCGTATAGTATCGATATCTTTATGGTTCTTTTTAAGGAATCCTTTCATTTTCTGATACCGCATTTCTATCTCTGCCGAGTTCTCCCTCATTACAATGCCAAGAAATAATTCCTCCAATTGGATCGTATACTGCATCCCCTTGTCCAAGCTTTCTACAGGCTGAAATGCGCTTAGACATTCTCTTGCTTTCTCCCATAGGCCCTGGTCCAGATAGGAATAGTATTCCAGCATTCTCTGCCACCCAATGATCGGATTACTCAAATCCTTTGCATGAATTTCCCGGTTAAATTCCAAAGAAAGATCTCCATAGGTCTTCCCCTTTTGGAGGTCTGGCAATTGCTCCAGCTGCTTAATATAAAAATACCGGGCACTCTTATTTTTTCGCAGCGCCAAATAATTAGCTCCGTCGTTATTGCCAAAGTACTTGATCGGTAATCCATTCGCGATTAGCATGATGATACCAAATAGACCAAATGTAAAAGTAAACAACCAAGCCGTATAGGTGAAAGCAATATTGGCAAAGGATAGGCACAGAAAAAACACTCCTGTTATTCCATTCAAAAGAATACCCCCAAGATTATTCAAAGCATATGGTGTTTTTCTATTGGTTATATGGGGAGGAAGCATTAAACATTGCCCTATGGATTCCCGATCGCTATATGTTTTCATTCTCCAACGGTGGCCCTCTCTTACAAGGACTTTATTCCATATCCGAAAGGACAGGAAACGATATCCGGTAAGTTTTCCAAAGAGCAGGTGACCGGATTCATGTACGATAATCTGTAAATAAAAGGACAGTGTTATTGCAGCAGCGGTGGTCATGATGAGAAGCAGAATGCTTGGAATCGAGTGTAAACAGCTATCAAAGGTATACTCGAGCATTTCATAAACTGCCTGCAATTTTTTCACATTTTTCCTCATTTCTGCACGGCTTTTTGCATATCTTGGAGTTTGTGGATGCCGCGCGGACGCAAACTCTGTAATTGAAATAATTTAAATTTATTCAATTTTCTCTCTTACCTAATTGATGTATATTGTATCCTTTCGATATTTCCTTTCGTATTATATTGATAGCTTTTTCGATACTCTGTAGCTTCTATTTTATAATCCATAATTTTTTCTGCTTTGTGCTCCTGCTTACGGATAAGATAACCGTTGACCTCAATATCATATTCCAGTTCATGAAATAAGGAGGCTATTAGCTTTGCATTGGATATGACATCTTCCTCTTCTATATATTGCTCATAGAAAACCGTATCCTCTGCCTTCCAACCTTCCCGAATTGCAGTGATCGACGTATCAATCTCTAATATTTCTTTCATAAATAAGAATAAGCCTAGAACAAATAGAAGCGTCGAAAAAAACATCCGAATTAATTTCGTTACATCTGTCATATCTTCCTCCACATTCCGCTGATAACAGTGGCATAACTATTTCCGCTTTATTTCTGGCGGAATCGAATACCCAGGAGTACATCATTTTCGTTAATATCTAATTCGCCGTAGAACAATGCCGTTGGTTTAATATAATTTTCATGCGTAAAGTTCTGAAGGCTCCTTATTTGTGTTCCGTTTATATAGGTATTTTCCTTGGTCATTGTTTTTACATAGATATAAATAGGCGCCGTTTCCTCCGCTTCAAAATCTCCTAATTTTTTACGAATTATATTTACCACATCACTTCCATAGACCTCACAATGATCAAACCACTTTATGTCACTATCCTTTAAATCATTATTCAGTGAAATCATTTGTGCGATCGCAGTTTCATTCAAATTTCTTGCTGTTCGCATTGCGGAAAATCCCAGCATTACTAAAATACAGGTTATTAGGGTCGCTGCTGCTAATATCATTATCTTTGTAGCATCGGTAATATGGTTTGTTCTCACTTTTGACCTCGTTTCTGCGCGGCTTATTACGCATTCCGGAGTTTGCGGATGCCGCGCAGACACAAACTCTCTGTAAAAAATCGCTTTTCTTTCTGCCAACGCCGCATTCCATCGTCAAAGGCGGCATAAAACCTAAGGTAAGGGGAACGCCAAGCCAATGCCTGAATACCTGTTGTTACGGCTGTTGTTCAAAATGAATGCAAATGATTGCTCCGTTATCATCTTTGCAGGTATTCCCGAGGTACATTGCCATCGGATTGATATAGCCATACTCCTGTTTTTTTGTTGCAGCTGTCGTATTGGGAACCTGACCCTGCGGTCCCTCTTCCTCTAATCTCTTTCCTTCCCGATCAGCAACATAGACATAATTATAGGTGGTGAAGTCCCCATTTAATGTTTTTACTTCAATTGCAAGATACTGTTTCTCATCAACCGCCTCTTTGATCAGGCTGATTACTTCGCTGCCGGGAATTAGGCTCCCTTCATACAGGGATAGATCAATTTCACTGTACTGACCTTGAAGCTCATTAAATTTATTTGTATTTACCTGAATGGATGATTTTCCATTCGCAACAAGCTTAAACCCCAATGCACATAATAGACAGACAATGATTACTGTAGCCACCAGGATGAACACCTTGGTTACATCCGTCATTTGATTTGCTCTCATGGTTTTTCTCTTTCTAACACTTAAATCTGGGTAAACTTGATGCAAATGATGACACCATTCGCATCTTTGTAAACTTTACCGGTAAATTGGGCGGCAGGATTAATGTAATCACTCGATTTTTTATCTGCTTTCAATTGCGTATCAGCGTTATCCTTGATCATATCTCCAAGAGATGCGGCGGTACTCGTATTTGAATCTGGATCTTTAAATTCATAATTATAGTCCCTATATGTATTTGCTTTACTTGCTTTTGTATTAACGGTAATAGAAAGATAACTCTCGCTTTCAATTGCTTTCCGTATCAGGTTGGTAACTTCGCTTCCCTGCACGTTAGCACCGTCATAGATTGCTAAGTCGATATCACTGTACTGACTGGTCATATTGTTAAAATTATTGGTACTTGCATTGACGGATGATTTTCCTTCGTTCACCATCTTAAAGCCTACGGCGCATAATACGCAAACCACAATAACGGTTGCCACCAGAATTAGTACTTTTGTTGCATCTGCCATATTATTTGTTTTCATTGATCTCCTCATTTCTGCGCGGCTTTTTTTAATCCTAGAGTTTGTGATTTCCGCGCGGACACAAACTCTGTGAGTAGAATTTTATTTTCTGTAAGTGAATTTCAATCGGAACCTCTTTATCCATATTGCAGGACATAGCATATCTTGGTTTGAGTGTCAAAAGCCTTCTTAACAAATCGTCTCCATCATTTTGCACAAATCAAAGAACTACTTAAGTAATAGGAAACAATATTTTACTTCGCAACTGTTTGAAGTCGTTGGCACGTACCATTACGTACTTCAATTCAAGTATTGCGTTTTTTGCAATGCTTTTGGGAACATGTGTTGCGAATGAAATTTGTTTCCTATTACTTGTCAACACATAGATTGTGCAAATTGACGAAGTCGAGTTTATAAATCAGCTTTTGACACTCTAATCAATATCCTGTAGTAACTAGATATTCTGCATTGCTTCCTGAAACATCTGAAGCTCTTCAATACTTGCCAGTAAGAGCGGTAAGGTCAGGTAAGCCATAACAAAGCCAGTCGGAAGCCACGACAGCGGTTTTGCTATATCCGCCCGTTTCTGTACGGAGATTTCATTCTCCTGTTTCCTGCGATCATGGTAATTCTCCCGGTCGGAGGAAATCTCATCAAATGCCTTCTCCATGGACATCACATCGCACCGGATCAGATTATCTACCAAACGCTGAAAAGGAGGGTAGCTTTCCTTTTCCCTAAGGCGGGTCAATGCCTCGATTTCACCGCTATTATAGTTGTTGATACACTCCTGAATGGATTGCTTAAATACTACGGCAAATAGTTCCAACTCCTCCAGGAGATCTTTGACTGTGATATGATCAATATACATTGACATATAAATGATGGAATGAAACTGATTTACTTCGTCCTCCATACTCATCAGTAGTACTTTCTTTTTAAAAAGCAGCATCCAGTAAGGGATATAATAAGCAATGAGAGCAATTCCAAAGCAGAGGATAAGCTCATACCACTTAAGGTATTCCTGCCGGTACTGCTTCACCCTTTCAAAAATCAGTTCCGCTACGCTCTCATTCCGGCGAGTGTTATAAAAGACTTTTTCTTCTTCCAGCTCCTGTAGTATTTTCTCTTTCGTCAATTCCCCCTTATCTTTATATAAATTTACCTTCTCCAGAATCATCTCCTCCATCCTTTCCCGCTGACTTTGATTCATTGCCATAAATTCAGAGGATAGGGTCGGTACACTGGTTAATATAATGGTTCGATTATTCTGATGGATGTAGAATATTAATAAAAGTGACAGGCTGAACGCAAATGTTGATGTGATCATTCTTTTTAGAAGCAGTTGCCTTGGGGAGATTGATTCTCCCATGCGTTTTAAAGTATCTCTTAAGTGGACCAACTTTCCATAATGCTTTTCCGAATAATTATCCAGTGCCTTTTTGATTACTTTTACCTTCTCCAGCTTCTTTAGGTACCGGTATTCTTTTGGCAGAAGCTGCCTGGTTTCTTTCAGATGATTGTTTAATACATAGACTGCCATTGTCGTAATCAGAGTGGCTGTTACTAAGAGGATGCCCGGCTTACCATTATAGAAAGCATTCAGCTCCGGCATCATAGATATCCCAAATTTCCGGATCGCGTCAATCGGAATAATCGCTGCAATCGTGACGAAGGTTACACCGGAGAACAGAAAGCTTAGCTTCTTCTGTTTTAGTAATTCCATATTGATTTCTTTTTTCAAATTTTCAATATTCGCAGTAAAGAGAAACTGTCCATGCACTTTTTTATCCGAATATTCGAGAACCCCTACGCAAAGTGACAAAAACATCTTTAGGTATTTGTTATGCGTTGCCGCATTATACTTCGCGATCTCTTCCTTTAGATTATTGGATACCAGAATTTCATATAATTTTGCCGCATGTACTTTCATTTCATAGCCCAATCCGTCCATTGCATTGAGAATGGCATCATCCACCATCCGGTTGACATGATAATTGTGCCGTACCTCCGAAAGGAAAATCACCATATCTTCGAATAGTCTTGTTTCGGTCCTATGAATCATGAAGCTGATGATTTCATTATTAATGACATAGATTAGGATTATTCCTACCCATAGATTATTAAAATTCGGGTTCCGAAGGTATAAAAAGCCTGCCGCGATCAAACAGGTAAGCCATGTTACCAGTGTTGTTCTTACGGTTTGGATTGCGGTTTCTTTTTCCTCTCCGGGATACAATATTTCATACCTTCGGGTGATTTTCTTCATATAGGTTTTTGCAGGAGGAAACTTATTTAGCATGCTATAGATTCGAAGCAGCGTTCGATTTTTATTCTTTTTTGCTGACAGCGATGCCCCGAAATTTTCTTTTCTCTTATCCCTTCGTTCGATATTGCAAAGGATTCCTATCACAATCGGAAGAACAACGGCTAAAGCGATTCCAGTAACAAATAGTAATTGTTTATCCATCCTGCACCTCCTTGAGACTTCTGTGAAAGGTCAAAAACTGCTCTTTTTCCTTTTCGGTTAAGCTCCTGCATATTTTCTGAACACTGCGTTCACTAAAAGAATTCTTACACACATATCTTCCATTCTCATAGACAATGAGATCTCTCGTCCGGTAGGTCCTCCTTCTTGCCATTCTTTTAAGAGCCTCCATCAGACAGTCATGATAATCCTCCGGCCATACTTCCTCCTTGGAAAGCGGAACGATTTCGGTAATATGGCTGATAAACCGATGTCCATCCCCCGATTTTTCCCAATGAATATCAAGATTAATTGAGCCGGCAACCTGTTCCTCTGCTACCTGCTCATTCGTGAAGGTTCCGCAGGAAAGCGTTGCATTACGAAAATATTCCACTAAATCATTGGTAGAAACACAATGACAAGTGCACATTGTTGATTTCGTCCCTGCCTGCGTTAGGGTGATGTAGGAGTTCGCCAGTGGAAAGGAGGCAACCTCTCCTAAAATCATAATTGCAGCATCGGTCTTTTTCTGCAGATTAATCGATTCAATGATTCCGACCTCCTCGGTGCTTCGAAAGCTTGCGATATTTAGATGCGGATAGGTATTATTCAACCACAATTCAAATTCCTGCTCGGTCGTACGAATGGGATACCGTTGGTCAATAAACTGTACCATGGCTTTCAGAAAGGTTGTCTTACCGGAGTTCTGATCTCCGGACAAAATCATGTTAAGACATCCCTTCACTGCCCATTTTACTAATTCAATGACCGCTTCTTTCCCGGTATCATTCACCAGCGTTTCGATCGGCATCCGCTTGGCACTATCAAACTTGCGGACAAAAAATGCCCACCCGCTCGTAAGCTTAGGCCTTACTACCACGACGCGGCATCCATCCTGCAAGTAATTTAGCTTATATCCGTTCGTCGAAGTCAGATGCCCCACATTATCAAAGAGATAAAGGTTTTTACATACACGAATCAATTCGCTCCTACAGCCAAAGGTTAGAAAGGACAGATGAATTGGTTTTCCATGCAGGAACACCCAGAAACTGTCAAAGGTATACTTATTGGTCACATCCTGCGATTGCATAATCTCTTCCATATAATTGTACTGCCCGGAGGTTATACCGGATACTCCTCCGCTGCATCCGTCGATGTTCATATCCCGGATTTCATCCATAATGGAGAATCCGTACGTTTCCTGATAGATGCGCTGTGTCAAGACCTCCAGCTTATCCATATAGGTGGGATTCTTTGCAAATCTTTCATAGGCATGGTTGATATCCTCCTTGTTCACCTCGTAGTGAATGCCGAACGAATTCTCTTTTTCTGCTTCAAAATGGCAATGCTCACTCAGCATTGCAAAAGCATCCTTACGGTATTCCTGCTTATACTGCTGCAACAATATCTCAAATTTATCCTGGGAGGACAGCTTCTGCGGCTTTTGAAACGGTATGACCCGGTCAATCGTATCTTCACTAATCTGCAGATTGTTCTGCAGTAATTCCTTGATATAATCCTTTACATATTCCTTCTCCCCAAGGTTTCCCTGCGCACAGGAACGAAGAGCGTTCTTAAGCCGTACCTTCTGCCTTTCCCGCTTCTTTGTCTCGGTCTTATTCAAATAAAGCTCGGCAATATTTTGATTGGTAATTCCGTTAAACAGCATCCGAATGGATTCTTTTAAATAAGAAATGGCGAAGATATCTACCGAATCCTGCTCTTCCTCCGGCTCCAGATCCTTCTTAAAGATAAAATAGATGGTTAGAAGAACGAATGCCGTTACCAGAGCGATGATTATTGTATTACCATGCGGATAATTCATCTCGTTCGTTCCTTTCCTCCAGATCAATTTCAATTCCTGCAAGCTTACTAATTTTCTCGGTCGATTTTTTAGCCTCTTCGATAAAAAACAGATTTTCATCATTCTTACAGCAGCCAAGATTATCCTTGATAAATTCGGCTGCCCTTCCGTCACAGAGAGCATCCCGAAAAGAGGTATGATAGGGAATCACTCCGGAATTGCTGGCTTTTAGATATTTGCGATAATGCCTGCGAATATTGTTTATATTATATTTCGAGTTGTCGTCATAGCAGCCAATAAGATAAAACACCTTCTGCTTAGTTAAATTCGGATAATTTGATAGACAGGCTTCGATCAAACCTGTATTTTGGCTAAGATTAATGACGATTACATCCGAAGCCTCCAGTATTTTATGCGACAACGGATGCTTCCCGGAGCACACATCGATAAAAACCACATCCACCAGTTCTTCCATGGTACGTAACAGCTTCAAGATCACCATATTCATTTCATATTCAAAGGAAGCCTGATTCCTCTTCGAGGTTCCAGGAAGAAGACTGACTTTTGTGTTCGGGATGGAAATACAGCAGTTTTCAAGGTCCTCTCTCGTTAATTTTCCTGCCTTAAAGCTGCGAACCAGGGCATCCAGCCCGACATCCTGAAAATATCCGCTGGAATCCGCATTCTTTGCATTTCTTCCAACCAAGGGCGCTTCCAGATTATTTAACATAAAATGCGTATGCGTCAGTAAACATCTCTTTCGATACAGAATCCCGGTAATCAAAGCATTTGCTAACATATTGCTGGTAGCTCCCGTCTGTCCGTGCACCGGCGACCAATATGCAATTTTCACTTTCCTTCCCTCCTTCTTGCACGGCGGTAAGCCGTTTTTGTCTGGTTGAAATTGATCTCCGGATGAAGCTTCTTTACTTCTTCCAGTAAATATTTCTTCCGTGCCTTTGATATTCCTTTCAGCCGGAACGAGCCGTTGTAATGGTAAACCAGACCATTCGTATAATCTCTTTCATCATGATAAAGAATGGAAATATGCTCCGAAGGAATGGACAGCCCCATTCTCTCCACCAGAATATCCGGGGTGATTTTAATCGGCGCAGCATCCTTAATGAGAAGCTCCTGCTCTATTTTGTTACTAGCATCGCATACCATGCTTGTATCAGTTATCCTGGCACAATTGTAGCGGTACAAATCAGTTACAAAAATAATCCTGTTACAGCAGGCAATATCCGAATCCTTCTTCTGAAAACCGCAATAAATCAGAATATCATCATATTCTTCCCTCATTGCCTGGTTGATTTCCTGCGTAGTAAAGTCCACCTTCCGGTAAGTAATGATCTCCTTATGACAATCCATTCCTCTCGGCTGCGGTATGGAATACTGAACAGACAAGCTTTCCGAATGATCCATCACAAGAACTTTCTTCCCTAGCTTCGAAAGGATTCGTGACAGGTAAAGTATATTATCAAAATTATCAATCCCGATATAAGCAACTATATTACTCACCAAATTCAACATCCTCCTCCTTCGCTTGTTCTTCCTGTGAATAGAACAGATAGTCCGGTGTATTCACAGCTTCCTCCGAAGAAACCTCCGGCGTATCATGCGCCATTTCTTTTTCCGGCTCTTCGGAAATTTCTTCGTTTGCATGGGCATCTTCCCCCCCCTTTGTAAGTGAGGAATCCGGCTGCATATCATCCGATGGGAACGACTGGTTGGGATTGATATCCCACTCGATCTCAGAAACATCCAGTTCCATACTTGCTGCCAAACGGTTCTCCAAGGCTTTCCGAATTTCCTTATTCCGTTCCTGGGAACAGCGCTCGACAATATTCGGGTCACTCTCCAGCAAGGAAAGAATCGAAAGACTGGGAACATAATTTACAATGGATGCCTCTTGAATACTCGGCTCAATGTATTTTGTTATATGAAGCTCCGCTCCCGAGTATAGAACGGCATCCACGATGGCAGCAGACATTCTTAACAGTTCCTCCTCATCCAGCCAAAAGTAGCAGACAGCTGTCTCAGGACTGATCCCCCGGATGATCTTTTTGGATAGCACCACGAAGCTTTCTCCGTTCGGGTAGGTGATTCGTACATCCACCGTGTCATTGCCGTCTATATTGGAGCTGATATTTATAACACTAAACTCCGATTCTCTTAGCTCGGATGACACCTTATTTTCCGCCAGCATACTGCTAATAATCTGGGTTCCTGCTGCAATATCGACTAAGGCAACCTCCCCTCCTTCCAGGTTTCTTTGATAGGTTTCTTCCGGCTGTGACGTATAGACAACCCTTTCCTCAATATGCTCCTTCGTTATATAGTCCCCTGCCTTAATGTCTGCAACTGCCACATACACCTTATGCCGGTTTCTTTCTATCTCAAGGTAGGCTTTCTCCAGCTGTGCTTCATATTCCTCCTTAATCTGCCCGGTTATCAGCAGGGAAGTAAATACCGCAGCTCCTCCGATTACAACAATACAAATGATAGCAACAATCAAATATTGCTTTGTTGATCTTTTTAATTTCTTTCGAATTATCATAATGCACCTCTAATCTTCATTTTTATTATCAGGAAGCTTAAAATTATGATGACCGTCAGGATCAGAAAATAGATGTCTTTTATCCTGCCCTTATCTTGGTTGGATAAGAAAAATCTGTTCTTTTTTCTCTTTAATCTTAAGCGCTCTTTCTTACCTGCCATATAGAGCAGACCCCGATAGAGCAATACTCCAAGGGTGAATAACAGTAAAATCCGCAGAATCGTCATCTGCCACATTGCTGTAACTCCTCCGTCTTCATCCTTTGGAGATGTTCCGTTTCTTTTATCATCCCATACGCTGCTCTTTTCACTGACTGAATAAAGAAGCGATTGGGACTTTCTTTTGTACAATGGTAGTTATGGAAGATAAATTCAACAACACTTCCACGATGCAACGCATCACCAAATATCTCATTATATGGAATTGGGAAAATACGCTCTGGAGAAACTGGATACATTTTAGAAATTCTTTTGATACTAAACCTAGAATGACCGGAATATTTGCTTATAAGAAGCATTGCTTTCGGTAAAAGGGAAGAATAATTAAGAAAAAAATCTTTCAGAATGACTGGATCCTGGCAGAGATTAACAACGATCAGATCAGCTTCTTCGAGAACCGTCTTCGTACTGAGAATATTACTACCCGCAGTATCAATAAGACTGATCTCAGCCGAACGGTCAAGGAGCTGAAAAATCAGACGAATACAGTGATTGAACTCGTAATCAAAGAGCTCACTGTGAATGACCTGCCCCTGCGGTATATAGTAGAGATGCTGATAAATAATTTCCCGGATATAATGCTCCAGGACATTACTGGCATACCCGCCCCGGTAAATTTTCCGGATAAGCCCTTCACTTCCGCCCCCTTCATAATAATTGGTACCAACATCACGAACCATGTCCGCTCTGGGCTTTCCCAGATAGGCGCTTCCTAAATTATTGGGACTAAGATGATTTTCTAAGGTAATAAGCCTATATGGAAACCGAATTACACTTGCCACGCTAATGGCAGCTAAATTGGATGTAACACCGCACTGCCTGGCATTACTCCAGAATGCTATTTTCACTTAATGTACCCCCTTATGAACTTAATCTGCTGTGGAAAAATAAATGGACGGTATAAACCGCGATAGACTGTAGATAGAATGATAATAATTCATTAATCTAAGATAAAACCATTGAATATGTAGGTAAGAGATAGGTATATCATACAACATAATACATAATTTGTAAATATTTGATTGAATATAATATTACATGATATTTTTTGGTGATATTTGTATAATTTCAACAATGTCTTTACATAATAAAAATTCCCGGCAAGAAACTTGTTGACTTTGATAGGTTTCCTGCCGGGTCTCTGTCTAATTTTACTGCTCTCTCAGATGTATTAGAAACAAACTCCTCCGGTAAGAACTTGTCCGGAACCCATCCGATCGAAATAAAGCTGTCTGTATCCGCTTTTTAAATAATTTTTATAATATTATACCTGGAATTAATAATCAACCATAAGCTATAGAAAAATGTCATGATATTCCATACAGAAATCGCATTTAATTCATATTGCTCCACCAATTGAATGTAGGCATTCATGCTCCGTGCATCCTTAAACCGTACAAAAAACTCCCTTCCAAATTCAGAATAGGTAAATAAAGCAGATTCTGTCAAGGTATCATATTGAATTGGAATATCAAAGCTTCTTGCCAATTGTACGGCTGCTGCATTAGAAATCGCATTTCCCTGCGAGATACACTCCTTATAAGGAAGCTCCCAGAGATACCCTACGGTTGATATGCCAAATTGCACTTTTTCGGGGGAAAGTATCTCCAAAGCTCTTTGTACCAATTCCTTCACCGTATGAAAGTCAATTGCACCCACCGGAAATCCGCTCACCATCCCCATCTCATAGGTTAAAAGAATGCTGCCATCAAGGATTGTGCTTGGATTAAAGGTGCTCGGCATAGAATACATGACACCGGAGATCAATTCAAAGGCATTCGGATTCAATATGATAAAAGTAAGCAATCCTCTTTCCTCTAATCGAAGGGCAAGCTTATGAATAAAGTCTATATACAATTGCCGGTAAGTCGGATAAATATAACGGGAATTAAAGCTGAGTCCCATATACCCTTTTGCTTCCATCCTGTAGATCACATGTGCTATAAATTGATTCTGTACGCTTTCCTCCGTGAGAAGGCGGCGACCAAAATCATTTCCATCTGTGGCTGTCATGTCTTCGAAGCTTAACTGCATGATTGGTGCTACCCCATATTCTTTCGCAATTTGAATAATGGCAGTATCATTAATATCCGTTAATTCTCCCTCCGGGGTAATGGTATACCGATATATTGTTAAATAGGTCAGGAAGGGTAATGTTTTCCGAAGTATATTAAGGTTAATAAATGGGTAGGCAAAACCGTTTACTGCTATGGAGCCGATTTTTTGATCCGTATAGCGGATGACAATCGAATCGCCGGGATATAGAAATCCCTGATCGGCTAGATAAGTGTTGTTTCGAAGCAGCTCCATTACGGTCACATCAAAGGCTTCTGCAATGCTTTCTATGGTATCCCCTTCCATAACCGTATAGACTACTTCCGGAAAAAGTATGACATAGGTATCTCCCACAACCAACTGATTGGGGACATCGATTCCGTTCTCCCGAATTAACCATTCTTCTGATATTCCGTAAAGCTCTGCAATGGAATGGATTGTCTCGCCCGGCTGTACTACATGTATTATCATAAATTTCCTCTTAACAGGTCTTTATTTCAATATATGCAGGGAGGAGGCTTAAATATATTATTTTAGATGTTTTTCTGCGATATCCATCAGTTCCATGAATTTATCCGCATCGCCTCCGCTGTCCGGATGGTATCGCTTGCATAATTCACGAAATCGCTTCTTAATCCTATTTTCATCCGAGCCAAACGGCAGACCCAGATAATTTAACAGCTCCGGACTTGCCCATTCCCCCATTGGCAGCCCCTGCTCTTTATAAATCTGGTAATAGACCGTAAACCAATACTCGTCAATGACCTCTTTTAATGCGGCTTTGTCCATTTTCTCCAGGGTTTCTAAATTATAGCGGGCTTCGCATTTCCTCCTGCATTTCTCCTGCAGATTAAAAAAGATGTGCCAAATCAAAGAATCTGCTTTTTTCTCTAAAGCTGTCCGGTTCTGAATTACAAAATCATAGGTGTAGCCGTAACGTATTACAAACTCCATAATTTTAAGCTCTCTGATTTTATGCTTTAATTCCCTTCTGCTCATAAAAAACACATCCCATATTTATTCGGAAACTCTGGTATTGCACCTAATTCACTATCTGGTTACTCTCTTTAAAAATTCCTTCGTTCTTTCCTGCTTCGGATTATTAAAGATTTCCTCCGGCGTTCCCTCTTCGGCGATAACCCCCTGGTCCATAAAAACAACCCGGTCCGATACCTCCCTGGCAAATTGCATCTCATGCGTTACCACGAGCATGGTAAGACCGCTCTCCGCAAGTTCCTTCATGACAGTAAGCACTTCCCCGACCATTTCCGGATCCAGGGCGGAAGTTGGCTCATCAAAAAGCATCACATCCGGCTCCATGGAAAGAGCTCTTGCAATCGCTACTCTCTGCTTTTGTCCTCCGGACAGCTGCTTTGGTTTTGCTTGAATATACTGGCTCATTCCAACCACATCCAGATACTTCATAGCAACCTCTTCCGCTTCCTTCTTGGACCGCTTTAATACCTTTGTCTGACCTACCACACAATTATTTAATACATCATGATTATTAAACAGATTAAACTGCTGAAATACCATTCCAAGCTTTGTCCGGTAAGCATAGATATCATGCCGGTCCTCCAAAATATTCTGACCCTGATAGATGATTTCACCGCCACTTGGTTTTTCTAAAAGGTTAATGCAGCGCAGCAGTGTAGATTTCCCGGATCCGGAGGGACCAATGATACAGACAACTTCCCCTTTATTTACAGAAAAATCAATATCCTTAAGGATTTCATTTGTCCCAAAGGATTTCTTTAAATGTTGAATCTCGATTACTTTCTCCATTTTAATAACCATTGCCTTTCTTCAAAGCCTGCAGACTTTGTGCCGCAGGCACAATTCACGTGCAAAAAATCTTAATTCTCCCCATAATGCCCTTTACGGCACCTCAAAAACCCGGAAGAACAAGGAGTGAGCATCCACATGCGAATTTCGCAGTTCTTCTCGTGTGAAGATGTTTTTTCTTTATACTTTTCAGTTTACATCAACCGGCATTCTATCTCCGTCTTTGGGCATCCTCCGGTCTTTGAACCTGCATCTGGTTACCGGGAATAATATTAAAATTATCCGGTCCATCCAGTCTTCGTTCCAAAAGACGTAAGATACGCGTTACCGTAAGTGTCATAATTAAGTAAAAGATACAGGTAATAAAATAGGTTTCAAAATACCGGAAATTATTGCCTGCAATAGATTTTGCCTGGAAGAACAGCTCCGTAACCGCAATTACATTTAATACCGAAGTATCCTTGATATTAATCACGAATTCATTGCCAACAGCAGGCAGTATATTCCGAATCACCTGAGGTAATACCACATTCCACATCGTCTTAATATGGTTCATACCGATGGCATGCGCTGCCTCAAACTGTCCCCGGTCAATGGAAATAATCCCGCCCCGGACGATTTCTGCAATGTATGCACCAGTGTTGATGGATACAATAAAAACAGCTGCAAAATTCCGATTCATATCAATTCCCAAAAACAACGGGGCACCGTAGTAGATCGTCGATGCTTGAACAATCATAGGAGTTCCGCGAAAGAACTCCACATAGATCGTTAAAATCACGTTAATAATTTTCAGGATCACTCGGTTAAATCCATGATCCGGCATCGGTATCGTACGAATTGATCCAATAAGCAGACCGATGATCGTACCGATGATCGTACCAATAATCGAGATAAAGAGCGTCATACCGGCTCCCCGCAGAAACATCGGCCAATAGGAGATAATGATATTCGCTAACCACTCCCAAGTCATAATTAGCACCAAACCTTTCTAAAATGTATGTTTAAAATTCCATGAAATATCACCTGATAGTTACCATTCTGCTTGAATATCAAAATTATCCCGTTTTTCCAGTAAATTCACGGAATTCTTGACATTCGTATCAAATAACAAGGTATTTTTGACGTTCAAACATGGATACTTTTATCCAACCTATGGATTTTATGGTATTCCTATCATAACTATGAGGCTGTCCAAATGATGTATTTTGGCTTTGGAACAGCCTCACAAATCAGCACTTTCAATCGATTACTTAGCTGACGGCTGGTTTACTATTGCAGTATCCATGATCTCCTGGCGCTCTTCTTCTGAAATTCCTGCCAGAATTTCATTGATTTGATCTTTAAGCTCGCTTCCCTTCTGAATACCAACCGCAATCGCAGTATCCTCCTCCGAAGTTTCGAAACCATCGGTAAACTCTACCATTGTAAAGTTTTCATTTGCAGAAGAAGCACTAACGCCCTCTGGTCGTTCCGAAACATATCCATCAATGGTTCCCGCTTCCAAAGCGACACGCATGGTAGGGAAATTATCCAATGCGGTTTCCTTAATAACTCCATCAATTTGGTCAATGACGGAATAATGGAATGTATTTAACTGCGCCGTAATCTTTGCTCCGGAAAAATCCTGGATCGAGGTAGCATTCTCATAGGGTCCGCCTTTTTTAACGACCATCACCAAATTAGATTTGTAGTAGATATCGGTAAAGTCAATGGTTTTCATACGTTTTGCTGTCGGGGACATGCCAGCGATAATGGCATCGATCTTCCCGGACAGTAACGCAGGTACCAGACCGTCCCATTCTGTCTTTACGATCACGAGCTCTTTTCCTAAGCCTTCCGCTATTCTCTTGGCGATTTCCACATCATAACCGCCGGCAAATTCTGCATTTCCTTCCATCGGAACAGCGCCATTGTTATTTTTAATCTGCGTCCAGTTAAACGGTGCATAGCCTGCCTCCATGCCCACCTTAAATGTATTGTTCTCAGAGGAATCCCCTTTATCCTCCGTTGTTCCTTGATTCTCCTGGTATGTATTTCCTCCAGGATTCTCCTCCTTCGTACCGCAGGCTGCAAAAACTAGAACGAACGATAGCACCATACCTGTCAAAGCTGCAAATTTTCTTTTCATAATTAACCTCATTTCTACGCGGCATTTTTAATCATCATAGAGTTTATAGAAGCCGCGCGGACTTAAAAACTCTGCGGGGCTATTGCAATGTTGCAGTACGAATACAAACGATGCAAGAAGTCTGTGATTCTCTGCAAAGCAACAACCCCTTCTCCTCATTACTTACAAAATCCTGGCATCCCGGTAACATACAAAATCAAACAGAGAATATTATGATTCTGCAATTTCCACCTCAAGATGGGGTAACAAAGGGTTTGCCATACCAGACACACCCCTATACGACAAAAAACCTGAGGAATCCTCAGGTTGCTATTGATGCCCTAAGCCCTCTTTACTCCTATGAGATAGCACAACTCAATAAACCGGAACGCCTATTGAGACAGTCCTACAGCTATTAACTGTAGTCCCAGCATATAATACCGAGTATATTATACACTTCGGCGGTATTTCCTACTCTGTAGCGTCTTTGCTTCTCAAGCTCTTCTACAGACTGTTAAGTACCGCAACCTCTACCCCACTCATAAAGTGAGGCCTAAACTATTTAATTTAAAACTAGTGAACCAAGTCAGCCCATCTTGTTTTAGCTACTATAATACAACAGGAATATACATCTGTCAATGCATAAAGTCAAACAATTTTATCCAAATTAAATGTATTTTAAAATCCACATCCGGTCAATATATTGCTCTTCTGGGTATTTATATGATAATTCTCCTTCTTATTCGAGTAATTTATTATTTACGTTAAGATATAAATGTGTAATAATATATATGATGTGGTAAAATATGGGATAACAACATAATATGTTTAATCAGACAGCCGGTGTTCCCTTCTCTCGGAAAACAGCGATCTGTCAGAGCTGCTTGCGGCACACGCCGATGTGGCAGGAAGCATATTATCCAATGACGAAAACTACGACTTTATCCGTCTGACATTGACCACTTCCCTTGATGAATTATATTGTGAGCAAATGGGAGAAGAAACTGCTTTTTTTAGCTATGTAAAGAAAACGGAACGCCCGATCAAGCCGCTGAATAAGGAAGAACAGCAGATATTTGCGAAAGAACCGGCATATGGGTTTATTTTTACTGCATTTTATACCATTCCATACGCAATTACTGATCCTGAAGCTTTGACCGTTGAGCAAAGGGATGCAACGTTACAGATATTCTGTACAGAGCTTCAAAGCTATATAGACGGTTTAAGTGAAACCGAGCTAATGAACAGTAATATCTAGCAAACCGTAACCAGCAAGGCTGATGAGCTTACCAATCGTCTTTCCACGGATGCGATGAAACTATCCTGTGAAATCAACAACGTAGAAGTCCACAGTGCGGGTGCAGAAACCCAGTGGTGATCTGTAGCTGCCGTGTTAGACACAATTCTGTGATACCGATAAATTCCCAGATTCTTATCCGCCTCGTCAAATTGAGAAAATCCAAAGATTTTTTCAAAATCCCCGGCATCCGCATAGGTCTCCAGCCAGTCAATATCCTTAGTGTACTCCATGGTATCCAGATATTGTATGGAGGTTATCATGATCTGCCGGTCTTTTTCTGCGGCAGAGGGATTAGGAATGAGCTTCCCATCCTTTAATATGTTATTTCTTAGCAGGACATCTTTTAGTCTTCCAGTTTGATTCCTTTTGCTAACAGTAAAGCACGCTGCGCTTATCTAAGCACCTTAATCCATTTTTTCGTGCAAGCACGCTAAAACGGATTTAGATGCTTTGAGTAATCCGCTTACCGTGAAAAGTGTTGAAATTTTTGATACAATTTTAATTTTTTAAAAATTTTTTTTAATTACCTCTTTACAAATGTGTCGAAATGTGGTTAAATATAAAAAATCTCAGGAGGTAGAAATTTATGTCTTCAACGAAACAACCCGTCGGCTATCTGCCCGATGAACGCCCACCCTTTGTGGAGCTTATCTTTTTTGCATTACAGCAAATCGTTGTAATGTTCCCAGCAACCGTATTAGTTGCATTAATCACTGGCTTTCATGTTTCAACAACAATTTTTGCCAGTGGACTTTCCACTCTTTGTTTTATTCTTATCACAGGGAGAAAGATTCCTCTCTATTATGGTTCCAGCTTTTCTTATATAGCAGCAATTGCTTCTATCATGGGAGCAGAACAATTTTCCGGTTTATCTCTAAACGATAAAATTTCAATTGCTCAATTTGGTATTGTAATGTCAGGTTTTGTATCAATTATCGCCGGTCTCCTTATTAAACGTACTGGTCAAAAAACCATCGACAAAATTCTTCCACCCACTGTTACAGGAAGTATTGCAATTATTATTGGTTTATCCCTTGCAAAGAATGCTATTGAAAATGCAGCAGCTATTCCAGCAAACGTAGCAGATGGACAAATGCAATTAGCACAGAATATTGCATGGATCATTTCCATGATCACCCTATTTTCAACAATTATATATTCCGTTTATTTGAAGGGCAGGCTATCGCAGTTGCCTATTCTTTTTGGCCTTTTTACGGGTTACCTGGCTGCTGCTATCCTCGGACACATTACCGGGATACCTTTCCTAGTCTTTGACACCGTAAAAGCAGAAGGATTTTTATCCATACCGGAATTCACTATTCCGAAACCCTCCTGGGCTTCCGTGGCTGCAATTATGCCAATTGCAATCGCAACCATTCCGGAATCAACCGCACATATCTATCAGCTTGATATTTATATTAATGCCCTGGCTAAGAAAAAAGGTGCCAAAAAAGAATATAAAATTGCGGACAAGCTTGGCTTGAACTTAATCGGTGACGGTATCGGGGATATCATCTCCGGTTTCATCGGCGGCCCGGCAGGTACAAACTATGGGGAAAATATTAGTACCATGGCTATTTCCAAGGTGTTCTCCGTGCCGGTGCTCATCTCCGCAGCCATTATCACCATGATTATTTCCTGCTTTACACCATTAATCAATGCGATCTACTCGATCCCTACCGCAGTCATCGGTGGTCTTTCCGTATACCTTTACGGCGTTATTGCAGCTCAGGGTATCGCGATTATGATGGATCGTAAAGTAAATATGTTTAAATCGAAGAACCTAGCCGTAATTGCGATTATCCTGATTATCGGACTTGGCGGAACCTATGGATTTACAGGAAACGGAATGATTCCAATGTTCGGAATTGAAATACCTGCATTAGCTACCGCGGCAATTGTAGGTATTCTCTTAAATCTTCTGCTGTCCATCGGGGACGAGGCGGAAGAAGAAACGGATGCGCAAGAAACGAACTAATGTAGTATGGATTAAATAAATTTAATAAAACGGTTATAAGAACCTACTATAGAACGAATTATTAACAACATAAAATCAGTATAAAAGTATACTAGTAAAAACATAAGAACCGTTTTATAAACAAATCCCCTCTAAATTGATCCGCCGGTATAGACCCCAAAAAGTTTATACCGGCAGATTGTTATTTATACCGATACAAATATAAATTGATAATGGAAAGCCAATTCCGACCGCCAGGAAAAATTTCCCCAAAAAAGAACATTGCCTGGTTAATCATATCCGCCCGCAATGCTCTTTTTTATAGTTCTATATTTTAATATTTCTATATTATATATTTCTTAATTCTTCCTGCAAAAATGACATTTTTTCAACATTTCCATAACCCAGCATTCCCATATTCCCAAACTGCTGATTTAGTGAATTATAGCAATGCCTGAACAACAAAGTTCAGAATAAATAAAATCGTGGAGACCCATAAAACCGGATTGATTTCCTTTGCTTGTCCCTTACATATTTTAACGATGACATAAAAGATAAAGCCGGTAGCGATTCCATAGGAAATACTATAGCTGAGTGCCATGAATGCTCCGGCAAAGAATGCAGGCAGCGCTTCATCAAAATCACTCCAATTGATCTCATTGAAAGAGGACAGCATCATAATACCCACGGCAATTAGTGCCGGTGCCGTAGCCTGGCTGGGTACGATTCCAACAACCGGAGCAAGGAACATACTAAGAAGGAATAATACCGCCGTAACCACAGAGGTAAGACCGGTACGTCCGCCAGCACCAATACCGGCTGCACTTTCAACATAGGTGGTCGTATTCGAAGTACCTATAATCGCACCGATACTTGTTGCGATCGAATCTGCAAACAAAGCCTTGTCCATCTTCGACTTAAATCCGCCACCCTGCTCCAATGCTTTTTCATCCTCCGCATCAAAGATACCTGTTCTTCTTCCGGTTCCAATGAAGGTACCGATCGTATCAAAGGTATCGGATAAGCTAAATGCAAAAATAGTCATAAGAACGGTCGGAAGCTTTGTAATATCACTAAATAACGATCTGATTCCATTTTCACCAAAGGCTGCTCCAAAGGTCGTGCCAAGCTGCTGAAAGGATTCTCCCAGACCCGTTGTTGCTTTAAAATCCAAATTTGTAACATGCATAGGAATTCCGATCAACGTCGTTGCAACAATGCCGATAATAATTGCACCTTTTACTTTTAGCACCAGAAGAACTAACGTAATAACAATACCGATAATCGCAAGAAGTACCTCCGGATTGTTAAAATAGGAAAGACTCGGAACTCCGGTATCAAAATTAATCAATTTGACATTGATTAACCCAAGATAAGCAATAAAAATACCGATACCGCCGCTGATTGCATTCTGTAAGCTTTCCGGAATCGCTTTTATAATAAGTTTGCGGATTTTCGTAGCCGTAATGATGATATTCACAACACCGCAGATAAATACCATTGCTAACGCCTGCTCCCAAGTGTATCCTAAGCCATTGCATACCGTAAATGTAAAGAAAGCGTTCAGTCCCATCCCGGGCGCCTGCGCATACGGTACATTTGCAAACAGCCCCATTATCAGGGTACCGATCACCGATGCTATGATCGTTGCCAAAAATACTGCGCCTCCGGGCATACCAGCCTTCTCGAGCATCTCCGGGTTTACGAAGATAATGTAAGCCATCGCAAAGAAGGTCGTAATACCGGCGAAGATTTCTGTCGAAACATTCGTACCGTTTTCCTTAAGTTTGAAGAATTTTTCCATAAAGTACTCTCCTTTTCGTTACGTATCATTATAATAAATATTAGAATAATATTTGGATTGCTAATTGCAATACATTTAACGCAATTTCTTTCTACGTATCCCTTTATATTATGGAAAGAAACCGTATGAAATATATTGCATTTTTCCTAAATATATATATTGATAACAACCACTTATTAATAATATAAGAATGATCTTTGAATTTCAAGTGGCATACCAATTAATTATTTTAATAAAAAAGTTTAATCCTACTTATTTTTATGTGCGTCAAATCCCCCACGCCATTTTCCTAATAAAGTAAAATCTATTGGGGATATCTTATACTTCCTCTAAAAATTTGATCCCATCCTCTTTGCTAAGCTCATGGATGATTTCTGCATGAGGTCTTTTCTTCGGAAGTTTAAGCGTTAACACAACAGCCACACCTGCTTCATCTAATGTATTCGACCTGATTATCTCAAGATTACTAATATTCAAATTTTTATCTCTGAGAAATGTCATAAAATTACTCATATAGGATATTTCCCGAAATTCAATATAAAGCTCGATTATCTTTGTCGATGCCATGACACGGTCATCAAGATTATGGAGCAAGCCCATTACTGTGAATATAAGGATACAGCCGATCAAAGCCCCTTCATAATATCCAATTCCTACAGCCAGCCCGACACAGGCTGCCGCCCAAAGACCGGCCGCTGTAGTAAGGCCCTTCACCCTGTTTCTTCCTGTTACAATGATTGTTCCCGCACCAAGAAAGCCTATGCCACTCACCACCTGTGCTCCCATTCGTGCCGGATCAGCATTCTGGTAAATTGTGCAGATATACTGGTTCGTAATCATGACCATGGCTGATCCCATGCTGACAAGCATATAAGTCCGAAAACCGGCCGGCCGTTTCTTCCTGCCCCGCTCAAATCCCAGGATACCCCCGCACACCAACGATAACATTAAACGTATTACTGTAGAGACGATATTAACCTCTAATAATATTTGTGACATTTTTATAACCATGCCCTTTCTCACAACCTGCAAACTTTGGGCCTTAGGCACAATATTTGCAAAGCGAATTAATTCACTTATACCTCCGCCGACTACCAATGGCAGCTAGCTAATTTTAAAAATTTTAATTACCTCTTCAAGCTTCTTTGAATCTGAAGCCAGGGCAGCAGCAGATTGTCTTAAAAGCTCAACCGAATTAAGCTGATTGATTGCTGTCGCATTCATTTCTTCGGAAGCTGCCGCTGTTTGTTCCGATATTGCTGAAATACTTTCAATAGCCACCAGGGTATCTTCCTTTGCATTTTCGATTGTCTTAATGCCAAGGGATACATTATTTAGATTATTTACGAGCTCCTTAACATGATCATTAATGTTATTAAACGCAACTATGGTCCGGTTTAAGGACTCTGTCTGCGATTCGACAATATTTTTCGCCTGCTTTGCCGTATCCACGGTGTCCGCTATCTTCGTATGCGTCTCTTTCACGATACCTTGAATCTGATTTGCCGCCTGTACGGATTGATCCGCCAATTTTCTGATTTCACTTGCTACCACAGCAAACCCAAGCCCCGCATCACCTGCTCTCGCCGCCTCGATGGATGCATTTAAAGAAAGTAAATTCGTTTGTGAGGCGATCTCATTAATAATCGTTACGAAGTTCGCTATATGTTTGGACTGAATCTCAAATTCTTCTACTTTCCCGATTACATTATGGGTGATATCAGCGGTTGCTTTCGATTTATCACTTAGCTCATTGATCATACCGATTCCCTCACCGGCAATGACCTTTGTATTTTCCGCAATCTGCTCAATATCATGGGTATTGTTATATACCTGATTAATCTGACCCGACAGCTTATTCATCTGTGTCAGGCAATGCTCCGTATCATCTGCCTGCTGTACAATTCCCTGCTCGATGTTTTCGATGGTCTGGGAGATATCCCTGGTTGCTGTCAATAAATCATCGGAGGTTTCGGAAAGCTCTCCCGCAGAATCACTTACCTCACTTCCAACCGTCTGCACCTCTCCGATTAGCTTGCGCATACTGTCCATCATACTGGAGATGCCACTGGATAGAATAAGAAATTCATCCTTTCTCTTGGTATCGAATTTTGCTGTCAAATCACCCTTTGCTACCTGAGAAACCAACTTCTTCAATGAAATAATCGTACTGCTGATACCACCAGCGATTACAACTGACGTTAAGACTGCAAAAATACATGCAATGGTAACAAAAGCAATGTTTAAAATCTTCAGATACCGTACCTGTTCTAATATGGTGCTTTTGGGAACCAATGCGCAAACTGCCGCATCAATGCTTTCTAATTTACTATATAAATATAAATAATTTTCTCCTTTATACTTTTCATAGGAATATCCGCTTAATTCATCACTATCCCTCGCTGCCTGATAATAGGATAAATCACCGAATATCTTTGCTTCCTCCGTATTCGTTAGGACTTCTCGCCCATCACCGGTTACAAATCCGATCATGCTTCCTTCTCCCATGTCGTATTTGGAGAACATATCCAAAATTCGCTGGGTGGAAATATCTACGACAACAAAGCCATTCCCTTTACTCATTTCTCTGATCAGGGATATGGCATAGCTTTCCGAATCGTTTGTTTTTAATTTTTCATCAATTGCCTTGTGCTCTCCTGCCCAAAGATAGAACAGTCCTTTTCCCTCGAATTTCTTTCCCTGTTCGGATTCCATAAAGGATTGATATAGGTTCTTTGCGTTAAGTGCATTGCTCGGAATACCTTCTCCGTTGTCACCGAACATATAGACATTGGATATGAAGGAATTCGTTGTTTCCGCGACAATGATATTCTCTGACAGGATATCATAAGCCTTTAACTTATCTGCTACGCCCGTATTTTTATTATAATATTTTTTCAAATTGGAATCCAATTGAAGCTCTAGTGACTTCTGCTCAACCGCCTTTAATCCAAAATCTATAAAATCACTTACAGCATTAAGCGTATCGGCTGAGCTTTCCTCATAGTTATGAATAATTGCTTTCTCTGATTGCTGATAGAATATAATCCCGTATAGCGCAAGTAAAAAAACCGGAACCAACAATCCTCCAAATAATTTGATTCTGATTTTTTGGAATTTACTTGCAAATATCTCCAGCTTCCTTCTTACGTTCATTATAATTTCACCTTCCTTGGTATTGATCAGCTCTAAATTTATAATGTAAGGTACTCGGTGTTTTCCGGCCCGGTATTATCATTTTCCACGACTAAAACGCTTGCATCCCGGCTCAATAAAATATGATGCCATACATCTTTTTTCACATTATAAATTCTGCCTGCTTCCATCCTGCATTCTTCACATTCTTTTCCAAGAATTAAGACGGCTTTCCCTTCCAATAACACAAATACCTCATCCGTCAGGTGATGCCGCTCTAAGCGATAAAAGTTCACCCTGTCGAAGCGTTCCGCATATCTTATCATTGCCACCCGCCAAGCCTCAAAGCGAACCTGGGGCTGGTATCCTTCCCCTGACGCATATAGGATTTCAACACCTTCCATCTCTGCCTCCCATTCTTAAGAAACTACACCATAAAGCGGAACATTGTCGATGTCCTCCGCTTTTTTTATTAATTTTAACGATGGTATTCCCCGCAAACCCTCTTTCAGCTGGGGAAGAAACAGTTCCGCTGATTTTGAAATTGCACCTCCCAGGAACAGGCACTCCATTTCATTGTCTCTAATAATCTCATACAGGATTGCAGCCAGATGTGTTCCCATTTCCTGAAAGACCTGGATTGCCGCAACTTCCCCGCTCTTCGCAGCATTTGCAATATCCAGTACTTCCCTTCTTTGTTTGCCGTCCAGTTCCTGATACCGCTTGATAATCCCTCGTTTTGATACATAATCCTCGGCAATCCCGTTCTTATAATGCATCTGATAGATACTGATCTTCGGACCGCCTACCGGGTTTCTTAAAACAAATTGATTCTTTGACACTGCAAAGCCCAGGCCGGTCCCGATGATAACACCGCAAACCCTGCTATAGTTCAATCCGCTTAATTTGATTGCACCTTTTAAGAAGGCTTCCGAATCATGAAGGAAGGTAACCGTAATATGCCCCAGCACCTCTTCAAACCAGGGCCGCATGGGAATTCCATAGATTGATGCATATTTGTGCTTCATTTTACAAATTCCCTCTGCATAATCAAAAGGGCCCGGGATGCAGATTCCAATCCCTTTGATCTCTAATTCCTCTTTGAGCGCCTGCCTCTTTTGCTTTACGGCAAGCTCCTGGTAGGAGGCTTTAATCTCTGCCGCTTCTCCCATGGAATCCACAGGGACAGAGACAAAGCTATTCTTTAGCAGGGTGCCCTCTTCCAAGAAAAGAGCACCCTTTAAATAGGTTCCTCCTGCATCAACAGCAAGAAAACAGGTATTATTCATTTTCAAATCCATCCTTTAAAAGAGTCTTGTGCATCGTCACCAAACCAACTCCTTCATTGATTACCTCATAGGGGCCAAAACCGGCAGGAATAATAACCATATCCAGATACTCCTGCTTGAAGAATTTATCGGGATCGGTCAAGGAACGGATCAGGCATTTCTCACCATCTACCAGGGTTAGCACATGGAAACGGTCCGTTGTTTCATCCGTATATCGGTCGGCAAAGATAACATTTCTTAAGCTAAAGTAAATGAGATCATGTTCTCCGACAATCGTTTCCGTAAAGCCGTCGTTACGTATTACCCTTGGCTCCTGTATGAAATTCTGTTTCACATAGTCCTCTTTAAAATCTCTTCTTAATACCTTATCCCCATAGTAGGTATGAATGGGGCGGAGATTCCCCTCCAAATCCTTACGCATGTAATCATACATCTTATAGGTATAGGATCCGATGGTCAGACTGCCGATCTCCAGAATTAGCTGGTTTCTGCCGGAAGCATGTATGGTACCCGCAGGAATTAAAAACTGCATTCCCGGCTTGGAGGGTACGGAGGCAACATAGGCATCATGGTCAAAGCCCTCCCCATACTTTTCCGCTCTTTTGGCTTTCTCTATAAACTCTTCTACATCCGCATTTTCCTTAAATCCGCAATAGGTCTTCGCCTGCTGCCCGGTTACTACCATATAATAGCTCTCATCCTGGCGGCCCAGCTCGCCATTGTTCTCTTTTACAAATTCTCCGTCCGGATGTACCTGAATTGACATATTTCCACTGGAGTGGAAAGTATCGTCATAATTAAAGCGAATCGGGAAATATCCTCCAAACTTTTTGTGAGCCTTGCTGCCCATAAGCGCTTCACCAATGGTCTGCACAAAGCAGTAGAACGGAAATTCCAGCTGCATATCTGCCAGATCCGC
Organism: Lachnospiraceae bacterium; assembly: GCA_015057615.1. GTDB lineage: Bacteria > Bacillota > Clostridia > Lachnospirales > Lachnospiraceae > Mobilitalea. The sequence continues at coordinate 35,397 of SVEA01000121.1, forward strand.
CACAATAGAAACCTCCATCGGAATCAAATCGAATACCCAGGCACAGTTTTTCATTTCCTTCGGTAAATTACGGAGCTTTTTTACGTAAAATCCACCCCATACACCTTCTAGATATACCGGTCTGCAGCGAAGAGGGTACGATACCATTACTTCAAATAGTTCTTTCATTTTCGCAAGCGGAAGCAGCTGCATCCCGTCCGGATGGTCTCCGGTTATGTAATAATCAATCAAATTATTTCTGATTAATTTTCCTCGATGTGCCATTGCAATCTCAAAATCCACATAATAGCTTCTGCGTAACATCAGGTTGATAGCCATTCTGCCTTTTTCACCCAGATTGCCGCAGGATCCGTTACGGATATTTAAAATTGTCCTCTTTTGCGTCATATCAATAAACAGCTTCAGATCACAATATTCACGGAAGGAATCCATCAGTGCCGCATTCCCGTAAAAAATCAATGCACCATGGCCATTTTTCTTAAAATCCTTCAGCTGCCGAAGAATTTGCTCCTTCTTTTCTTTTGACATTAAGCTTTGATAATCTTTGTCGTATAGTCTACCGTATAAAAGCACTGGATCTTCTTCCCGGTCCTCCGGCAGATACGGAAGCAATTGTTCATGCAGCGCATCGCTGTCCAGCCAAACCTCTTCCGTATTGAGAACGGTTGCCTTTACATCAAATAATTGTGCCAAACGTAGGGATACAAGCCCGGAAAACTGTTCAAAGGGAGCACTGATATAACCGTCAATTCCCACGATACAGCTTTTTCCCTTAGAAATCATATCATTGATTGCAGACGCTACTTTATCTGCCGTCTGCATTGAATTCCTTGTAAATGTTTTTTTGATCTCCTCATTTAAGTGGATATGGTTGATTGCCCTGGGATCGTCATAAGGGTATGGATTAAACATAAAACTCATAGAAGTTACATTCCTTTCAATTTACTCATATACTGAGCCTATTTTTGTCATCTCGTTTACAGGATTCCTTCTGATTTCAATCAGATATGGTAGAAATCAAGCCCTAACAGGCCGGCCAGATTCTCCAGCTCAGCCGTATAGTCTCCTTCCACTATTCCATAATGCTGTGTAACCCCAATTTTTATTAACTGATCAAACAATTCCTGCAATGTCCCTTTCAAAGGCCGAAACTTACCATGGGAATAGGATGTGATAAAATGGTTTGTCGGCAGTGCTTCCACAAGCGTGCATACCATTTTATACCGTCCGTTGCATTCCGAAATATGCAGCATCGTTTTTACCCCCGGCGGAATAACATACCACGCAAAAGGAGCTCCCGCATACTTGTAACCTGATTTTGCGAATCTCACATCCTTGCCGATTTTGACCTTACCTTCTCCAGTGTAGTCATTTGGACCGGCATGTCCTGCGATGAAGCATTCCTGCTCCAAATCAATGTGAAACGGTTCGATAAAGCTGACACATCTGCCACTTAGCAATTTCAGTATATAAACAGCCAGTCCTCCGCCTAAATCCCCTTCCGGAACAACACTGATGTCGCCTCCGTCCGGAGTCGGCAAGAACCCCGGCCGAAGCCCGACTTCTGTCAGCAAAACCGTATCAACGTCATTCAACACCAGCATATTGACGCCTGCTTTTCTTGCAAGCTTCTCCAGTCCCAGAGATGCTCTTACGGATGCCCCCAATTTGTCCATATCAACATCATCAAGTAATTCATAGCGCTCCATCAGCAAGCTGCAATTGTCATTTACCTCCTCTTCTTTGACGGCTTCAATCTCCTTCATCAAGGAAGCAACCGACAGAAACCTAAGTTCAGGACCGATTTTTGTAAATATCTGATAAGGATCCATATAGGTTGACCACATTACTTCATTATAAGAAGCAAGTAATCCAAAGTTGGATGTCCGAAGCTTTGAACGAACCGCGGCAGCCAAAAAGAAACTTTTTGATTTTTTCATTAACTCCGGCAAAGTTCCGATGATTGTCCGCAGCATAGGTCTTTGGATACGCTGTATGGAGCCCGATGCTTCCAGGGAGCCCACCAATCCCCCGGCACTTAAGAATTCCACAAAATCATTCTCCTCAAAGGTATTCTGAAAGGAAATGCCGGTTCTGGTTTTGCAGGCAAACAGAATTGGAATGGGGAACATATCCCTCAAGAATCGGATCCACAGGAAATCCTCCGCCCAACTTAAAAACAATGCAAATACACAGTCTACTTTTTCGTTATAAAATGCATTCATTGCGTATTCCAAATCTGCTCTGCTGTATATCTGCCCCGTGTAAACAGTATCACAAAAGGAATTCATATTTTGTACATACTCTTCTGCTTCAATTAATTTTCTTTGCTCATAGGTACCGTCCTCGGTATCTGCTCCAAGCCTTCGAAATCGCTCGGTTGCGATGAGAAGGATCCCTACTTTTGCTTTTATTCTGTCCATATTCACTCCCATCTGACTAATCCGCTGCTTATGAAAAGCATCTTGCATTCTATAAAAGGACTTGATTGTTCCGTCCTTTTATAGAAATGCGGTGTCCTAATGTCTATTGCCCATTCTGTTCCTTCCAGGCTTCGGTAGCCTCTTTTTCATACTCTAAGCCGCCTTCCGAATCCCATCTTTTCATATATTCGTCATAAATAGCCTTGATGTCACCGTCTGCCGTAATAATTGCCACATACATTTCTTTTATGATTTGATCTAAATCTGCACCATAATCCTGTCTGGTTTCCAGTGATCTAATAATATTAACCGCCGGAAGCATCTCATCATAAGCCAATTGTGTGCCCGCTTTGCTCTGTTCATTCATGGTACGTAACTCGCAATTATTAATCGGTTTCATAAATTCCGCATAAACAAAGCCTCCGTTTGCTCTGTGTGTGGCAGAATCAGTATACTCGCCGATATATTCATATTTTCCGCTTGCTTCGTCTATCCAGCGGAACATTACATCCTCTACACCAAAGTACAATAATTCATTACCTTCCTCAGAATTGCAGTAATCAGCGACGCGAAGCGCAGCTTCAACATCCTCGCAATCTGCAGAGATTAAATAGCCTTTCGTAACCAGAGCAAAATTCGGTTTCACGCCATGTTTTCCGTCAGGACCGGCAATAACGGCAAAATCAAAGGTCGGTGCGGGATCCTCCGTATAACGGACCGGCATCCAGTTGTTTGTAGGACCTGCACACTGAAAGTTTAAAGCTCCTGCCTGTCCGGTCCAAAGCTTACCGAACATATCCATGTTCGTAATGGTTGCCCATTCCGGCTCCACCAAGCCGTCATTCATCAATTTTCTTATGTAGGTCATTGCATCCAGGAAGTTTTTATGCTTCGCCCAAGTTGTCACCGTACCGTCTTCCAACTCTATTGCAGAGTCGAAAGGAATTCCATAGGCACCGAAAATTGGATCAAAAGATTTAAAAGAACTGTCTGCTGCCAAACCAAAGGTATCATTTTTGCCATTCTTATCCGGGTCGTCAAAAGTAAACGCATGCATAACATTATAGAAGCTGTCAAGATCCGTAGGCATCTCGAGTCCGAGGTTCTTCAGCCAGTCGGTTCTGATATTCATATTGGTGCCATAGGCAACGTTGCCTGTGGGGATAAGATATACTCCATCCTGGTTCATCGGGCTGGTATAAATGATGTCGCCTACATTGGACATAATATTCGTCCCGTCTTTCTCCAGATATTTGCTCACATCGGCGATCAGACCGGCATCAATATACTCTTGGGCTTCACTTCCGCCGGCTAGGAAAATATCAGGCAGATCTCCGGACGCTACCATGGTGCTTCTCTTGGTAGCCAGATCCTTCGAAGGAACATAAATGATCTCCAAATCGGTATTTGTTCTCTTTTCTAATTCCTGTATTACCAGGTTGTCACTCTTTGGCGTATTATCCCCGGAAATTAAAATCGAAATCTTAGGCCGTTTTGATGTATCTTCCTTGGCCACATCCCCCTTGTCACCGCTAGTCTCCTCCTTACCGGTTTCCTTTGCCGCATCCTTTACCGCACCCTTATCATCCCCGTTATTCTTGCCGCATGCAGTCAGTGAAAGTAACATTGTTGCCATGATAATAATGCTGATGATTTTTTTCATTGTTTTCATTTCTTTGCTCCTTCCCATAATTGAATTATCTATATCTAATTACACTTATCCTTTTACCGATCCTACAAGAACACCTTTGGTATAGTATTTTTGTAAAAACGGATAAACGATCAAAACAGGTATTACAGAGACCGCAATCACAGTCATCTTCATGGTATCCTCCGTCAGTGCAGCTGCGGAACCAAGATTGCTCAAATCCCCAAGTGCTCCCTTACCGCCCGCCGCAGTGATCAACTGTCTTAAATACACTTGAAGTAACTGCATATCAGATTTATTTACATATAAAACACCATCCATGTAGGAATTCCAGTTCCCAATTCCGTAGAACATTGTCACTGCCGCCAGCGCAGGCTTTGATAAGGGCAGGATGATTTTATAGAAAATTTGAAATGCATTTGCTCCGTCCAGGAAAGCACTTTCCTCCAGAGACGGCGGCAGAGATTGAAAAAAATTACGCAGAATAAACATATCATAAGCGCTCATTGCACCGGGAAGTATGTACACCAAATAATTGTCAATTAACCCCAGTTCCTTTACCAGCAGATAGGTTGGAATCATTCCACCGCTGAATAGCATCGTAAAGAAAATCATCATTGAGAAAAACCCCCGCCCCTTGAATCTCGGAAGAGATAAGGGATATGCGGTCAGCGCAGTGAGGATAACGCTGAGTGCTGTTCCGAAAATAGTTTTAAACAGGGTATTGCCGAAAGCCACAAAGATCTGCTCCGTCTGAAACAGAAGCTGATAGGACAGTATGCTAAAGTCCCTCGGATATAAGAAGATGCCTCCGCCCATGGATGCCTTCGAGTCCGAAAGTGAATACATCAGTACATGCCAAAAGGGATATATTGTAATTATCACGATGATCGTCAATATAATTCCGATGAAGCCGCTTGAGATACGATCACCGATTGTTTTCTTTTTCTTCCATACTTTTTGCTTGCTCTTTGTCCTCATACCTTTATCCATCTCCCTACATAATAGCGCTGTCTCTGTCGATGACCCTTGCTATTTGATTCGTAATAAGCACCAGTACCAATCCGATCATAGATTCCAAGAATCCCGCGGCTGTCGCGATTCCAAATTTTCTTTGCTCTAATCCAAGACGATATACATAGGTACTGATAATATCAGCCTTGGAAATAACAATATCGTTGGAGATCGCAAATATTTGGTCAAATCCCGCATTCATAATGCCTCCGACACGGAAGATCAGAAGGGTAATGATGGTAGGCTTTAGACTAGCCAGGGTAATATGCCACATCTGGCGCCATCTGCCCGCTCCGTCAAGGGCTGCTGCCTCGTACTGCTCCGTATCGATTCCCGATATGGCGGCAAGATAAACAATGGTACCAATACCGGCTGCCTGCCAGATATACGATATGGTAATTACCTCCCGGAACGTATCCTTGTTGGTAAGCAGATTAACGACCTCCCCCCGATATCCAATGAGGCTGGCAAGACTTGCCATGATGCCGGTATTCGGTGAAAAGATTGCCGTCATTAAACCATAAATAACAATCCAAGATATAAAGTTTGGCAGTATTACTGCCGTCTGTACTAATTTCTTCAACTTACTTCTTTTTACTTCATTAATTAATAAAGCCAAAATGATAGGAGCCGGAAAACCAAAGATTAATTTTGAAAAACTGATAATGATATTATTGCAAAACGCACGTTGAAACGCATTTCGTTTGAATAAATCAATAAAATTTGCAAATCCGATCCACGGTGCGTTTGAGATGCTTGAGGTGATTTTATAGTCTTTAAAAGCAATGGTCAGTCCATACATTGGAATATATCTGAAGATAATGATGTACAGAATTCCGGGCAGAATCATCAAATACAATAGATAATTTTTTTTCATTTCCAGCAGCAACTTGTTGTACCAACTTTTCTTGCCAGTAATAGCTACATTTTTCATTCCTGTTTCTCCTTTTCATAATATTAATCTGTTTGCTAATAGAAGGATTCATCATCTCAGATGCCAAATTACTTTAACGCAGCTTTAACATGCAATATACATCATCACCCTCAAGAGAGATTATCCGGCCCGGCACTTCAAAGGTACAGGGGGTATGGCTTTTATTCATAAACACAAGCAGAGTTTCATCCTCATATTCATACTCGGTCATAATGACATTCTCCGGCAAAGGGTATATTGTATTTACAACAAATTTGCCTTCATAGAAAAACCTATGGTATTTATCCTTCAGATCAATCAATTTTTTGATGTGCGCAGCATAACCACTCATTCCGTCAATTCCGATGACACGGCCTCGATAAATGGATACATCAAAGCGATATCCCATGACAAATGCATAATTTAACTGCAGTTTATAATCTGCACGTTCATCATGGATAAACCGGTTTGTCATGATCGTCTCTGGAAATGTTCTTAAATACATCTGCGGAAAACCATTCTCTGCATACCAGTTACCGAGATCGCAGCCATGATGATAGTCCAGATAAGGGGCAAAAATATCGACTGTGGTTTCCGATCCCAGAGCTTTCTCCCCGGTCAGTAACCCCCGCATGGCCTTAAAATTACCGGCACGGTACTTCGGATCCAGGTCCCCGCGGTTTCCATGCTTATGGGTTTTATCAAAGCAAAGCCAGCAATGATGTCCTCCGATTTGATCATAGAAGATGGAGTCCGGATCAAAAGATAATTTGATCTTGCCATTCTCCAATAATTTGTCCCGCCATTCGTCCGTTGCCTGACATGCCTCCGCAAAAGTCTTATAACCAAAGGTACGAAGGATTGTGCCGCGGTTGGCAAATTGATAGTGATCCAGGTATTCATTCCCGTCGATATCTTTTCTTGATATTTTGTGGCCGGTTTCTTTATAAAACTCTGATTTTACATCCATTAATACGCCATTGGTATAAAGCGCCACATGGCCTCCCATATCCTGTATTTCCCGTATGGCCTTTTTTAACTCATCCTCTCCGCCCAGCAACGGATCCGGTTCATATAGCGGATATCCGTTATCGAAACGGCCTTTCCACCAGCCAAATACCATGAGCATATCCAGACCGTACTTTTTGCCATTCTTATAAAGCTGCGGCAGATCCTTGTACTTCCAGAAGACCTCGCCGTATTGATGGCGCAGGATGATTCTCTGCCAGCCGGTAAAATTTTTTACCCATTGGGGTTTCTTTGCAGGAACGAACCAATGATTCCGCGCCCAGCTGCCATAAATGTCAGAACCGTTTCTCCAATCCCCTTCCTGTAAGCTGATGATATTATGCGCACAGGATATTTTCTCCCCCTGTAATGCCAGCGGATAATGACATATTGTCAGGAGTAGTCTCGGGTCCGAATTTCTGGGGCTGATTCCGGCATTAAACACACAGGTCCGCATCTCCAGGTCATGGCGGCCCACATACAAAAAGTATCCTCCGCTCTCCACGCCGAACCACGCCATATTGGAAGGCCGGGGATAGACTAACGGCGACCATATCTCGTGATAATCCGCAGCCATATATTCCGTATGATATTTCTCCAGCTTTACCCATGGATTTTCCAGGCGTTCTCCAAGGCCACGACTGCGGTATAATACATCGTTTTCTCTTTTCTCATCACAAACCGATGACAAATCAAGAAAAGGCAGCTGCAGCTCATTCACACGAGCTTCATCCTGATTATCGACCTCAGCCCACATCTCGATCTCTGAGCTTCTCTGTCGGATATGAATTGTGAGCTTGACCTCATACTTTCTTCCGGTTTCATCCACCAAAGAATCATAGGTTATATCACTGCCATCGGCAAGATCGGTAACCCTTCCGGTCTGAATGGAGGATGGTATCATAATCTCACGATAATAATCGTCATCCATATGAATTCTCCAGAAATCCGCCTTTTCCGGATTGGACAGTGGTAAACCATCGGCAAACCAGCAAATACGGTTTGCTTGGGAATTCAACTTGAAATTTAGTTTGTTACACCTATTATTCTGCATACGTTCTCCTTTTAAATATTCATCTGTTTGTTAATCGAGGTTTCATTTAAAATAACCGATATGTAGTATTTATACGCAAATTAATTAATTGTATAGTTATTATACTACCCATAAGCAGATATGTCAATTATATATAAGTTATTTTTTATGAATTATCTTTATAGAATTTTTTCCGGGCATTTTATACAAAATGCAAAGAGCTATCTTCGATATTTAATGTATTATTTATACAAAACCTACAAATCCATTGTTATCGTATGGGAAATTGCATCCATCTTAATATCTCTTCACATAAACACCGGTCTCTTTCGTCGGCGGTATCTCCCCATTTAATATTTCGTACATTTTCAGACTTGTCTCTTGCATTTTTTCAATACATGCGTAATAGGGTTTATTACATACGTCAATCAGTCCATGCTGCATATTCTCTCCGTCAAATCTGCCAAGCAGCGGCTGGTCATTCCATTCAAAATAATGAATTCCGATGCAATTCGTATAAGACATCGCCGTCTGCATATAATAGGCGCAGCATTTTCCTCTTTCCTCCTGTGTACTAGAGCAAACCAGTCCGTTGGCATATAAGCCCTTATCCGAGCCGCCGATATGCCATTCACCCACAATAATCGGCTTATCTACATACTTTAAGGCAAGATCAAATTTTTCACTCGGGGACTGCCGGTAACAATTAAAGGAAAATAAATCATAGATATTGGCACCGGAAAAATCCTCTTCCGTGATAGATGCATACCGCATCCCCAGGCTCATATGTACGGGATCCACATCCTTTAACGCCTGATTGGGAACATCTGCGTATTTTTTGATCAGAATATCCCGAAATTCGCGCAGATCCTTCGCTGCCTCCGGGGACAACTGATCGGCGGCTTCCATGGGGGTATATAACTCCTCAAAGGAAGCAAACCCGGTATTCCAGCTTTGATTAAAGGCCTGAATATTTTCCCCATATTTGTTCCTAAGAAATTCTACCAGTTCAATTTTGCTGTATAATTTATTGGGATTTGCCAGCAGACGTTCTGCAGGATTGACATCGTGCTGTACCAGCCATTCCGGTTCATTATTAATAAAATAACCAATCAGGTACGGGTTTCCTACAAAGGGCTTTAGCTGCCCGGCAAAAATTTCGCTTCTTCTTTTGTATTCCGGATCGTAGACATCGGGGAAATCGCGGAAAATCATATTATCCGTTTTCGGAAATTCCTTTAAGGTCCAGGTGAAGGGGATCTTGGCTTTTTCCAAATATTCCAGAACATTTTCATCCGTATAATTATTCACGCATACGGAAATTGTATTAAAGCCCCACTTCTTTAATCTTGCAACATTTATTTTGTTCCAGGCCTCCCACCAGTCATCCCCAAAGGCTCTTATCATATTGGCTCTTGCGAAATTGAACAGGTATTTGCCCTTTCCTTCCTCCTTGCCGTTTCTCTTTGCATATTCTGCGATCTGATCGGCGGTTGTCCATGCAATTTTATATTTTTCATCCTCTATGGAAGGAAGCCATTGAAACATATTCCGCATTCCGTCAACGAAACCAAAGTAACCCATTCTACTGCCGTAGCATACACCGTTGCTGAAAAATGCATAGCCGTCGGGATCAACGAGCCACCACCTCTTACCGTCATGGTGTTTATAGAAGTATCCCTTTGCTTCAAATTGCTTTTTGGTCCAGCCGCCATATTTGCTCCAGGATTTATTGACATAGCCTGCATTATCTTCCGCTGCTGCCAGTTCATTTCTTAAAAACTGGATCATCTCCCGGGTGGATTTGGTTTTGCCTTCCCAATCCATATCGATGCATTGCCCCATCTCATCCACCAGCGGTTCACCGATTACGGTTAAATCAGGCAGATCATCGGAAATGTACATATCGAATAAGGTAAAGGCTCTGTTATTTTTTCCTTTTTCTATAACAATTCTAAGTTTGCTGACCTTGGATATATGGGTGGGCTTGCCCGCAACATGTCCTTTAAAAGTCCCCGGGCGTGTCTGCAGAAACCAGCGCTTTGATTCTAATTCATCCAGCTTGATTGCAACCTTGACCCGTCTGCCCGGAAGCAGATAATATCCCAGGGTTGTCACCTCACTGCCGTAGTAAAATTCAATTTTAAAATTCACATTGGAGTCCATTTCTGTCAAAGTATCCAGGACGATATATTTGTCCTCCGTCCATTCAAAACCGCTGCCGTTACTTTTCAGTTCCAATACCATTTTTTCATTACACATTTCCACTTTGAAGGGTGTTCTGCTGATTACCTTCGAATCTGTAATCATTTCTAAATCCGATACACTTATTTTGTTGGTTTTGGTATACATAATAATAGCCATGCCCTTTCTCGACTACCTGCAGACTTTGTGCCGCAGGCGTGG
>SVEA01000122.1 GCA_015057615.1 Lachnospiraceae bacterium
ATCTTTTTCCGCATCCTTGTCCTCAACCGGATCGCCGTCTAGTAATGCTTCTTCGTCAAGTAAAGCCTGATCCTCCTTCGGAGGCGGTGTAACTACAACGGGCGGGCGATAATTAATTAGAGATGCATATTTTGCCTCAAAATCAAAACCTTTGCTTGGCGTATATTGATAATATTCATCTAACGTCAGATCATTGGTATATAGGTATGTTGCCAGATCCTTGCCAACGTAACGAATATGCCACGGTTCATAAGCATATCCGGTTATGTCTACTTTCTCCAACGGATATCGTATAATATAACCGAACCGATGGGCATTCTTCGCCAGCCAGATCCCTTCCGGGGTATCTCCAAAACCTTCAGTTAATCGAAATCCAAAGGATTTTGATGAAACATCGATCGACAGACCGCTCTGGTGCTCACTGGTTCCGGGTACGGCAGAGTATTTTAAGGTATGTGTTTTACCCTTTTTCACAATATTATTTAAGAAAATATTACGCTGTCTGCTATAGGAGCGGTAAGCAGAGACACCATAGAGGGCATGACCGTCTTTCTCTGCAACGTCAAATAATTTCTCAAGTGCCGTTGCTGCTTCCGACCGCATCAGCTTGCGTTCATCATAATAGGTCAAATTAAATAATACATTCGGAACCACTAAATCATCCGGTTCATAATCCTCGGGCAGGGTATATTCTCTATTTATAAATGCGGTCATGCTGGATGGATCGGTATCAATTTCTGTAGCAGGAACAAACGAGGTACTAATGGCGCCCTCATTTTCATAATCGCCTTCATTTTCTTCGCCGTCGATTGCAGGCGGGGTATATGTATCATCCGGTGAACCCGGCGTTATAGCTTCGGATGTCTCAAGTTCGGAGGCATTTAGATGGGTACTATTCGCCGGCGGTGAAATAAAGCTGACAACCAGAAAGCCGACAAGGGAAACGGAAACGACGGCTGTCAGGACAATCAAAACTTTTCTCATTCGTAATGGCCTCCTTTCTCATGCAAATAAGAATCAGTTTTTTCTATCTAGTAAGGCATGCAGATTAGAAATCATTTCCTAATCTGCTGCTTATACGATTATAGCACTTTTTTGTGGAAATTTATAGTCTATTGTAGAAAAAAATTATGGTAAATCCTGTCTTACGTTACTGTTCACACATGGGCAAAGTCTATAATATGATTTCGACAAATGATATCCGATAAGGAGTATTTGCATTCGTTGGTACTTTGGCTCCGTATTTCGGAGCCTTATGTACCACTACGTAATGAATCTTAAGCGAAAGCGTCTCCGATTCGGATACATTTAACGAAATCATAACATGGTATACGGTGGGTGTGAACAGTAACTGTCTTACTTCTTATTTGAGTAGTTATTTAGAAGGTTGGTTTTTAACTGGTATAATTTCTGAGAAAGGTCAACATAGATATTATGAGGATTGACAAGGCGTCTTGACTCATCCCAAAGGGTATCCTGCTCCTTTGTACAGTAATCCCGAATCTCCATAACGGAGGGCGATTCATATACGCATTTGCCGGCGATAAAGACCGGTACAAGAAGCTCTCTTAAGGTATAGCTGTGTGGATCAAGATATGTCTTTTTCCAGGTCGCAAGCGGGTCAAAAAGCAGCAGAGGATTCTCAGAGGAATACTGCTCCTCCGCAAGTGTAATCAGATCTGCTTTCACCTTACCGCTTTCCTTCTCATAGATTCGATAGATCTTTTTATTACCGGGATTGGTGATCTTCCAGGGATTATCGGAAAGCTTCATCTTTGGAATAAATTCACCATCTTTCTTAAGTGCGGATAATTTATACACACCGCCGAAGGAAGGGTTATCTTCGGAGGTAATCAAGCGGGTTCCTACGCCCCAGCAGTCAATCTTTGCTCCCTGCGCTACCAGGCTGTCAATCAAGTATTCGTCCAAATCGCTGGATGCGGTGATGGTAGCTTCGGGGAATCCTGCGGCATCCAGCATCTTTCTTGCCTTCTTGGAAAGGTATGCAAGGTCGCCGCTGTCCAGACGGATACCATATTTTTCAGGCATTTTACCGCTCTTACGTAATTCGCTAAACACTTTAATGGCGTTTGGTACTCCGGAACGAAGCGTATCATAGGTATCGACTAATAAGGTAGCATTGGCTGGATAAAGCTCCGCATATTTACGGAAAGCGGACAATTCATCATCAAAGCTCATAATCCAGCTGTGGGCATGCGTACCCAGTGCCGGTACATCATATAACTTCGCTGTTAATACATTACTGGTCCCGATGCATCCGCCGATTACGGCAGCTCTGGCACCTAAGGTTCCGGCATCCGGGCCTTGCGCTCGTCGTAAACCGAATTCCATAATCGGTTCGCCTTTTGCGGCATAAACGACACGGGATGCTTTTGTTGCAATTAAGCTTTGGTGGTTAATAAGATTTAACAGAGCAGTCTCAATCAGCTGTGCCTCTATAATCGGTGCAATCACCTTAACTATCGGCTCCATCGGGAAAATCACAGTTCCCTCCGGTATAGCATAGATATCGCCGCTAAACTTGAGGTTTGCAAGATAGGTAAGAAAGTCTTCCTGAAAAATATTTAAGCTGCGAAGGTAGCTGATATCATCACTTGAAAAATGCAAATTTTTAATATATTCGATCACCTGTTCTAATCCGGCACAAATCGCATAACCGCCCTTACAGGGATTGTCTCGATAGAAAACATCAAAAATAACCGTGTTATTCTCATGGTTATTAAAGTATCCCTGCATCATGGTCAATTCATAAAAATCGGTTAATAAAGTTAAATTTCTCTTTTCCATAGGATCTCCTTCATTCTGATTCCTCTAGCAGTGTAAGATTGGTTACTTGCTTTTCATTGGTTTAATATGCCTTCAACAATATACCAGAAATTTAAATTAGTCAAGCATAGTATATGCTGCATTTTGACTTAAGAACCCGGATAAAATAGATTTATTATAATTGATTCGAATGTCATAAGTTATTTTAAGTTTTTGGTATGAATAGGACCTTCTATATTCATATTTATGGTTTTTATATGACTTATGATATTCCTATTACAATTTAAGCGGTCCCTGTATTTTTGAGGGGATTGCTCTTGACATTCTGCGGTTTTTATACTATCATAGCAGGAACAAAGAATATGTTTAGTATTTTCCGTTTTAATCGCATATAGCAGGTAAGCCTGCATAGGTTCATGATACTGCTATTATAGCATAAGCAGAAATGGATAAAAACGTTGACGGAGAGAGTAAGCATCATGCGAAAGTCGCAGCGAACCGGAGAGAGTGGAAGCCCGGTGCAAGTAGCAGATGTCTGAAAATCACTCCCTAGTTGCAAGACCCAAAGGTATGGCTTGCTTCATACTCAGTAGGTTAAGCCGGTATCTACCGTTATATAGATAATGTATGAATGCCTTTTGGCAGAGTATGTGAAACAGGTGGTTAAATGAAAGCGAACGCTCTCATCCTTTTTCGGATGAGAGTTTTTTGATTCTTAACGGTTAAATCGACTTACCAATTCATTTGCTTATGGGATTCAAGTCAAAAGCTGATTTATTAAACGAACTTCATCAATTTGCACAATTTATACATTGATAAGTAATAGGAAACAAATTTCATTCGCAGTGTTTCCCAAAGTATTGCAAAAAACGCAATACTTGGATTGAAGTACGTAATGGTACATAAGACCACAAAATAC
>SVEA01000123.1 GCA_015057615.1 Lachnospiraceae bacterium
AATCTTTTATTATTTTTCCGTCCTCATCATACTGTGCGCGTCGCTCCCCTCGCGGGAGCGTGGATTGAAATAAACGTATATTAACACGAAATTTTGAGGAGGTCAAAGTCGCTCCCCTCGCGGGAGCGTGGATTGAAATTAAAAGACATTTTTACACCTTTACAGCTTAACCCTGGTCGCTCCCCTCGCGGGAGCGTGGATTGAAATTTTGAACGCACGTTAATTATCGGCGCACTTTCTGCGTCGCTCCCCTCGCGGGAGCGTGGATTGAAATATCTTTGTGATTTATCTCGTGTAAGTTTAGTGGAGTCGCTCCCCTCGCGGGAGCGTGGATTGAAATTTATGTCGGCGGCAAAGCGTTTCTGCTGAATTGTTGTCGCTCCCCTCGCGGGAGCGTGGATTGAAATTGTACTTAGTCTTTCTATAATCCCATCAATTCGGCGTCGTTCCCCTCGCGGGAGCAGAATCATATGCTCGAGATTCAAAACTTATGTAGTTATCGATATTGCTTTTTCATAAATAACTGAGTATAATGACAATGATTTTACAGAAAGAAAATAGCTTTTTTTTGATAATTTTGATGTAATACTGAGACAAATGCAGGAAGAACAGGTTGAGAAAGTTTCTAAATAATGTATTTATTATAGGGAACGAGTTCAAAATTCCGTATTGATATATATTATTGAGAAAACAGGGATAGCAAGGATAAGACGCCACGCAATGGTGTAAAAAAGTATAGATATGAAATGTGTCTCTAATTTTAGTGCGAATATATAGTGAACATAAAAATGCAGGGGTATTTGCACCAAATAACAGTACCAATTGAATATAAAACTTGATTTATAGTAATGATGTTTGATATAAATATTAAGTTGTTAAGCGGTATGCATAAAGGTATGAAAATATATAGTAATGTTATTGAGCATAATTGCTGTCACTCCCCTTGCGGGAGTGTGGATTGAAATGTACCGAAAAGGCCGGGCTTGAAACCAAACGAGCGTCACTCCCCTTGCGGGAGTGTGGATTGAAATAGATTATGATTTATCCATAAAGGTAAACACAAAGGTCACTCCCCTTGCGGGAGTGTGGATTGAAATCTGTGTTACATATTTAATTTTTGACTTGAGTACAGTCACTCCCCTTGCGGGAGTGTGGATTGAAATCCGATGTAACAAATCAATTTATCGCCTATGCGTTGTCACTCCCCTTGCGGGAGTGTGGATTGAAATTTTATAAGGGATCTCGTTGTCTTGATGATTAGCCTGTCACTCCCCTTGCGGGAGTGTGGATTGAAATTTGACTTTTTGTGTCTGTAAGGATATTTTTGAGGTCACTCCCCTTGCGGGAGTGTGGATTGAAATCAAGTTTATGGATTTTATGAACGGTGAAAAGCAACTGTCGCTCCCCTCACGGGGACGTGGATTGAAATATGTCTATTATAAATCACTACACCACTGATTTTGGTCGCTCCCCTCAAGGGAGCGTGATATGATACAGGAGTGGGCAGGCCGAAATAAAGGAGATTATATGCGATTAACAACCTTATGTTATATAGAGAAGGGCGACTGCTATTTGATGCTGCATCGTATTGTTAAGAAAAATGATATTAATAAGGATAAATGGATTGGTGTCGGCGGGCACTTTGAAGAGGGGGAAAGTCCGGAGGAGTGTCTTCTTAGAGAAGTTAAGGAAGAAACCGGACTTACCCTGACTTCGTTCCGCTTTCGAGGCATTGTAACTTTTCTATCCAATCGATGGGTGCCGGAATATATGTGTCTGTACACTGCGGATGCTTTTGAAGGAGAAATGATCCCTTGTGATGAGGGTGTCCTTGAATGGGTACCAAAGAAAGATCTGCTTAAGTTAAACCTTTGGGAAGGTGATAAAATATTTCTCAAATTACTGGCGGAGGAAGCTCCCTTCTTCTCCTTGAAATTACGATACGAAGGAGATAGCCTGGTTGAAAGCAGCCTTAACGGAAAAACTCTAAATTCTTTATCATAGGATATAGCAGGAAATAGCAAGGGAATAATAGAAACAACGGAAAAAATAATAACTCTAGTGTAACACCATCCTATGATCTAATACCAGTCTAGTGTTTCTGCTATATATTTTTTAATATAAAACTGATTTAAGTGTCAAAAGCCGATTTATAAAACCAACTTCATCAATTTGCACAATTTATGCATCGATAAGTAATATGAAACAAATTTCATATGCAACACGCAGTTCCGCAAAGCATTGCAAAAACGCAATACTTAGATTGAAGTACGTAATGGTACATAAGATCACAAAATACATGGGTCTAAGTACCAACGACTTCAAACAGTTGCGTAAAATATTGTTTCCTATTACTTAAGTATTCCATTGATTTGTGCAAATTGACGAGGCCGATTTGTTAGAATAGCTTTTGACACTCAAATCAAAACTGGTTGCTCTAATAAATCTATTGGAAATGTTATTTATACAAATAAGAAGGGATTACTATATGAATAGAAAAACGGTATTAGTGACCGGCTCTTCCAGAGGAATTGGCAAAGCCATTGCAATAAGGTATGCAAGGGAAGGATATAATGTTGTAATTAATTGTGCATCAAGGGAAGAGTTGCTGCAAAAAACGAGAGAAGAAATCGAAGCTTTCCAGGTCTCCTGTCTTGCCTTTGTCGGTGATGTAGGAAATTACGAGGTAGTAGCAAAACTCTTTGAGCAAATAAAGCAAACCTTTGGCGGTATCGATATTCTAGTTAATAACGCTGGGATTGCCGATATCCGTCTTTTTACCGATATGAAACCAGAGGATTGGAATCGGATCATAACAACCAATCTGACCTCCGTATTTAATTGCTGTTCCCTTGCTGTCCCTGCTATGGTTCATAAAAAGTCCGGTAAAATCATCAATATCTCCTCCGTATGGGGAAATGTAGGTGCTTCCTGCGAAGTCGCTTATTCCGCTTCAAAAGGCGGTGTTAATGCCTTTACAAAAGCCCTTGCCAAGGAACTGGCACCGAGTAACATCCAGGTGAATGCAGTTGCCTGCGGCGTTATTGATACCGAGATGAATCAAATTCTGGAAGAGGAAGAGATGCAGCAGCTGATAGAGGAAATTCCGGCAAATCGTCTTGGACAGGCAGAGGAGGTTGCGGAATTGGTTTATCAACTATCTCAAAAAAATGAATACCTGACCGGACAAATTATTACAATGGATGGGGGCTGGATTTAGAGGGCGAGAATAGGTGGTTCACGAAAAGTAATATCTGTGGTAAAATGTAACAATGCGAGGTGATCTGCTTGAAGAAAAGTGCCGGTAAATTATTGGTGATCGGCTTGATTAGGTCTTTTATTGTTGTGCTGATTTTGCTTGGCGTCGGTGCCGGTAGTTACTGGGCAGTCATGCATTTTTGGGACATTCCTATTGCGGAGGCGCCGGAGGAGAAGGATCCAATTAAGGAGCCAGAGAAAGAGCCTATAACGAAGGCGGTCTTGGATGACATTTCTAAGAACCTGATTTTTCGCGTTCAGGAGGAAACCGGAGAAATTAATGGGATGCTATTGGAGATTTTTCATTGTGAAGAGAAACGGATGCAGTTTATTACGATTCCAATAAGAACACAGTATACCATGTCAGAGGCTTTATACCGGAAGCTGGTTCTGGTACATCCGACGATACCCCAGGTAATCAGGCTTTCCAATATTACAAAGTATTTCGATAAGGACGCCGTATATGATTACGGAGTGCTGATTATGGAAGATCTGTTGGGGATTGACATCAGCTATTATACGGCAATTCCCGAAAGCATTTATACAACAATATTTAAAACACAGAAAATTGCAGAGGAGAGCGGGGTAACATCTTCTCGGAATTCCTTACAAGAGAAGGAAATCAGTATTTCATATGAAGTTTTCTCGGACAAATATATAAAATTTTTAAAATCATTTCAAACAGAAGAGGACGTACATGATTATCTTGCAGAGATTTATCCTTCCGTACAGTCAAATCTGACCCTGAACGGTAAGATGAACTATCTGGAAAGCTATTGTAAGACGCCTCTGAATAGGGTTTCATTTGCCCTGATGAATGGGATAAATAAAAATAATGCTTATTATATTGAAGGCGCGCTTGCAAAGCAGCAGGTTGAAAGCTACATTGCCGGCAATGCGGCAGAATAGAGGATGAGAACCTCGTGTCAGTGCATAAATAAATGGGAAGTGCGTACGATAAAGTTATACCGTCTACATAACAATATTTCTAGCATGCAGAAGAATTAAGTAGGATTAAGTGATCGCACAAAGAAAATCAATAGGGCAGGAGCTGTCCAAATTCACGCCTGTGGAGATCGTGGGTAATAAGGTCTGCGAAGCAGGAAGCCGATGGGCTGTTAAAGATCGGTAGTTCACATGACAGGTAGCTAAGGAGTCAATATGGCAGCAGATAATAAAAATAAGAAAACCATACAAATTCTGCAAAAATATACTATTCTTGTTGCAGGTGTCGTATTAATAGCATTAGCTGTTAATCTGATTTACGAGCCTATGGGGCTTGTAACCGGAGGAATATCCGGTATCGCAATTGTATTTAAACATTTGACGGAGCCATTTTTAAAAGGAGGAGGCGTGCCGATCTGGCTTACCAATATCCTTTTTAATGTTCCACTGTTCCTACTTGCTTTTTGGATGAGAGGGAAGCAATATGTTGTGTCCGGTCTTTTAGGAACGATAATCTTTACCTTGGCACTCTATCTGATCCCGGTCTATGATCTGCAGCTGGAAGATAAGCTGCTCGGAGCTTTGTTTGGTGGAGCACTAACCGGTGTAGGCATCGGAATGATATTTTCCGTATCCGCATCGACTGGAGGGACGGATCTTCTTGCCATGTTGATTCACGATAAGAAAAGACATATATCGGCACCTCAGATACTCTATGTCATCGATGGTGTCATTATTTTAGCCGGTGCAATGGTCTTTGGTATCAGCAATGCTCTTTATGCAATTATTGCAGTTTTTATCACAACGAAGTTCTCCGATGGGATTCTGGAGGGTCTGAAATTTGCTAAAATGGCATATATTATTTCCGATGAGTACGAAAAAATTGCAAATGCGATATTAACTTCCATGGATCGCGGTGTTACCGGTATATATGCAAAAGGGATGTATTCAAATGCAGACAAAAAAATGCTGTTTTGTGTAGTTTCAAAGAAAGAAATTGTACAAATCATTGAAATATCCAAGAAAATGGACCCGAATTCCTTTGTTATAATTAGTGATGTTCGAGAAGTTATGGGTGAGGGATTTATTGAATATAGACAGTAAGTAAAACGATTTTTTAAGCTATTATCGGTAAAAACACTTATTTTATCGGCTTGTATACAAATTATACAAAAGCCCAATTTTTATTTTGTTAAAATGGGATATGGTGTAAGAAAGCCAAATGGTGTATTATTACGGTATAGTAATAGTACAAGAATTTACAGATTGTACAATAAATTAGGAGGATATAAAATGGCAAGTTTATCATTAAAGAACATTACAAAACAATATCCTAACGGAGTTGTTGCAGTAAAAGACTTTAACCTCGATATAGCTGATAAAGAGTTTATCATCTTTGTTGGACCTTCTGGTTGTGGTAAATCAACCACCCTTCGTATGATTGCTGGTCTTGAAGAAATCACACAAGGTGAGCTATGGATTGGTGACAAGTTAGTAAATGATGTAGAGCCTAAGGATAGAGATATTGCGATGGTATTCCAGAACTACGCATTGTATCCGCATATGTCAGTTTACGATAATATGGCGTTTGGTCTTAAGTTGAGAAAGATACCAAAGGACCAGATTGATAAATCCGTACATGAAGCAGCTAAGATCCTTGATATTGAGCATTTGTTAGATCGTAAACCGAAGGCTCTGTCCGGTGGTCAGAGACAGCGTGTTGCTATGGGTCGTGCTATTGTTCGTCAGCCTAAAGTATTCCTTATGGATGAGCCTTTATCAAACCTTGATGCTAAGCTAAGAGTTCAGATGCGTATTGAGATCGCTAAATTACACAAGAGACTGCAAGCTACCATCATCTATGTAACACATGACCAGACCGAGGCTATGACACTTGGTACAAGAATTGTTGTTATGAAGGACGGTCTCATTCAGCAGGTAGATACTCCTCAGAACTTATATGACAGACCGCAGAATTTATTCGTTGCTGGTTTCATGGGATCTCCGCAGATGAACTTCCTTGATGCAGTTATCTCTAAGAGAAATAACGATGTAGTTGCTACTTTCGCTAATCATACCGTTAAGATTCCGGAAGCTAAGGCTAAGAAATTGCTGGAAGGCGGCTATGAAGGAAAGACAGTTATACTTGGTATTCGTCCGGAAGATGTTCACGATGAAGAGATGTTTATCAACAGCTCTCCGGATAGCGTTATCGAAGCAACGGTTAGAGTTTACGAGCTGTTAGGTGCAGAAGTATTCTTGTATTTCAATATTGACGAGAACTTAGAAATCACCGCACGTGTTAACCCTCGTACAACAGCTAGACCGGATGATACGCTTAAGATTGCATTCGATATGTCGAAGCTGCATATCTTTGATAAAGAAACCGAACTGGTTATTGCAAACTAAATAACATATTATAATAAAGTACTTATAGGGAACACGAGAGTGTTCCCTTTTGGATTCCGGCAAGCCATGAGGTATGCGAATTTGTTTATAGTAACGGTGTAGTAAGATTAAGTCTTGCATTAAAACAAGGCTTTAAACTCGCAGGTTTTTTTATTTAAAGGAATGAATTTTTACACTACTGCAAATAGTAATATTGTAGAGTCTCAAATATAGTATAATCAATGAACAAATGTCGCAATTTTTAAAATTGACACAAATATACGAAAAAATTAATATAAGTTTAACATTCTTAGTTTACTTATGACGATTTTAGTGCTAGAATGAAACTTATATATCTATGAATTATAAAATTTAATAGAAATATAATATAAAGGGAGTGAATTTATGATTTCAAATCAAATTCTACAAAGTACAATAGACGGGTTGAAGGGAATTACACGCATTGACATCTGCGTTATGGATACAGAAGGTAAGGTTCTTGCTACCACGATTGAGAATATGGAGCAATATGAGGACGCTGTCCTAGCCTTTGTTTCTTCTCCGGCAGACAGCCAGGCAATTCAGGGCTACCAATTTTTCAAGGTGTTTGATGAGCATCAGTTAGAGTATGTAATACTTATTAAGGGTGACAGTGAGGATGTCTTTATGATCGGTAAGATCGCATCCTTCCAGATTCAGAACCTTCTGGTTGCATATAAGGAAAGATACGACAAGGATAATTTCATCAAGAACCTGCTTCTTGATAATCTACTTCTTGTTGATATCTATAACCGGGCAAAGAAACTTCATATTGATACGGAGGCAAGACGGGTCGTTTATATTATTGAGACCAAGAATGAAAAGGATGCCAATGCTTTAGAGACGGTGCGCAGCCTTTTCTCCGGTAAGACAAAGGACTTCATTACAGCAGTCGATGAGAAAAACATCATTCTGGTAAAAGAAGTGAAGCAGTCAGAGAACTATGAAGACTTAAATAAAACAGCGAAGGTTATCCTGGATATGCTGAATACCGAAGCTATGACGAAGGTACATGTGGCATATGGTACCATTATCAATGAGATCAAGGATGTATCCCGGTCCTATAAAGAAGCGAAGATGGCATTGGATGTCGGTAAGATCTTCTACAGCGAGAGAAATGTGGTTGCCTATAACAATCTGGGAATTGGCCGCTTAATTTATCAGCTTCCGCTACCGCTGTGCAAAATGTTTATTAAAGAGATTTTCGAAGGAAAGTCCCCAGATAATTTTGATGATGAGACATTGACGACGATTAATAAATTCTTTGAAAACAATCTAAATGTCTCCGAGACCTCCAGACAACTGTATATTCACAGAAATACCCTGGTATACCGTTTGGATAAATTGCAGAAGAGTACGGATCTTGATCTTCGGGTATTTGAAGATGCGATTACATTTAAGATCGCTTTAATGGTTGTAAAGTATATGAAGTATATGGAGCAAATGGATTATTAAGAGTTAAGAAATTGAGCTGTTGTAAAACAACTTGTACAATAAAATATAGTTGTTTTGCAGCAGCTTTCCGTTTCATGTTATCGGAAGCATTCTAATATTATTATAGAGAGAATATTTTTTGTTTATATGGTAAAGGGTATTTATAAAATTATAAAATAACGGAAAGGG
Source organism: Lachnospiraceae bacterium (assembly GCA_015057615.1). Classification (GTDB taxonomy): domain Bacteria; phylum Bacillota; class Clostridia; order Lachnospirales; family Lachnospiraceae; genus Mobilitalea. Next base: position 8,254 of record SVEA01000123.1, read on the forward strand.
GGATATTATGAAGAAGAACTTTATTACCGGACTATTATCCGGTGTTTGCAGTTCTATCCTACTGTTTGCTATTATAGGAACCTTATACGTTATGGCAGATGGTAAAGTAAATGAATACAACAACAATAATAATGTCGGGATAGAATCCGAGAAAGATGGTCAGCCAACGTTAAAAGCCGAAGGCTTTAAGCAGATTGAAGATAAATTGACTTTTTTAGAGATGCTGGTTGATAATTATTATTTGGAAGAGGTAGATCCTAAGGTGTATGCGGATGGAATCTATAAGGGATTTATCAGCAGCCTGCATGACCCGTATTCCACGTATTATACCGCAGAGGAATATAAAGCATTGATGGAGAGCTCATCCGGAGTATACCATGGTATTGGTGCGACCGTCAGTCAAAATACGAAGACTGGCGTTATTACCATAGTGAAACCCTTTAAAACAGGACCGGCTTATGAGGCAGGGCTTCATCCGGGTGATATTCTTTATCTGGTAGAAGGAGAAGAGGTCACCGGAGTTGACCTTACCGAAGTGGTATCGAAGATGAAGGGCGCGGAAGGGACCAAAGTTCGTATTTCCGTTCTTCGTGACGGAGAAACCAAGCCGATGGAATTCACCATTACAAGAAGGCAGATCGAAGTACCGACAATCGAATATCAGATGCTGGATAATAAAATCGGCTATATTGTGATCAGCGAATTTGATGAAATTACCGTTTCCCAGTTTAAGGAGGCAATCGATAAGCTAGAGGAAAAAGGGATGAGGGGACTTGTCATTGATGTCCGTAACAACCCTGGAGGATTGTTGGAGGCTGTTTGCAGGATGCTGGATCGTCTGCTTCCGAAGGGCCTGCTGGTATATACGGAAGATAAGTATGGCAACCGGGTGGAAGAAAAAGCAGAGGATTCGCAGAAGCTGAAGGTTCCTCTGGCGGTTATAATTAACGGGCAGAGCGCCAGTGCATCCGAAATTTTCGCCGGCGCAGTGCAGGATTATGAGATCGGAACGATCGTCGGAACAACAAGCTTTGGAAAGGGAATCGTGCAAAAGGTTATTCCTTTAACGGATGGTACGGCGGTAAAGCTTACGATATCAAAATATTTTACACCGAAGGGGCGTAATATTCATGGAACCGGAATTACCCCAGATGTGGAAATTGAATTGAATGAGGAATTGCTGAAAGAAATCGAAATCCCGATTGAAAAAGATAATCAGCTTCAGAAAGCGATCGAGACGGTGGAAGAAAAAATAAAGTAAAGGAAGCGACATCGATTATGGTATCTCTCTAAGAGGTACCATAATCGATTTTTTAATTGAATATGAAAGTTCGGCCTATTCAATTAAAAAATGCTCAATGCGAACATAGTTCGCATTGGGATGACGCACTCAGCACGTAACGAATACTTGAAACATGTATTCGTAAGGGCGAAACTTTTTCTTGATTTGCTATAAGGATAATTTGAAAATTACCGATAAATAATATAGAGTCGATTGAATGAGTGAAAGAAAAGACGGCTTTCGCCGGTTAGTAGCTCACAATGAAGAAATGTAAGAGATAGGTGGTGATTTAAATGCGTATCGATGCATTTAATAAAGTTAGTAAGTTATATCAATCCAATAACATAAAGAGTACGAAGAGCGTAAAGGGCGCAAGTTTTTCCGATAAGCTTGAGATTTCACAGACCTGTAAGGATTATCAAATCGCAAGGAATACATTAAAATCCGTACCCGATGTTCGGGAGGAACGGGTGAAGGAAATTAAAGAGCGCATTGCTTCCGGTACCTACAACATTAATTCGGAAGAAGTAGCAGATAAGCTGATAGAAAACTATTTTAATAAATTGGCTTAGCAGGAAGGCTTAGGCTTCGAACCGTAATAGGGAAGCAAATTGTGAAAGCCTGCATGGAAGAGAGGAAGAATCGTGGCAAGCTTAATAGATGAATTAATTGATGTTTTAGATCAGGAATTGGATATTTACCAGCAGTTAATACCAATTTCCAATGAGAAAACACAGATTATTGTTAAGAATGATCTGGCTGCTCTTCAAGAGATTACCGACGAAGAGCAGGCTGCAGTCGATAAAATCACCTCTTTAGAGAATAAGAGGGAGCGGGTTGTTGAAAATATTAAAATCGTGATTAATCGGAAGTCGGATACGCTTAGTTTGAAGACGCTCATTCAGCTATTGGAGAATCAGCCCAAGGAGCAGAAAACTCTTTCCATTCTACATGACAATCTGGATAATATCGTTCGACAATTGATGGAGATAAATAGTCGCAATAAATCTTTAATAGAGCAATCCCTGGAAATGATTGAATTTAATATGAATTATATTCAAAGCATGAGGCTGTATCAGGGAAATAATAACTATACAAAAGATGCGGAGCAGTATGATACGAAGATTTCGGGAGCAGGAATCTTTGATGCAAAGCAGTAAGAGTGAGGTAAGGTGAAAAGATGAGTTCATTTGGCAGCTTATATGTAGGAGCTTCCGGCTTGAATACCAGCCAGAATGCGTTAAATACGACGGCACATAATTTAGCCAATGTAGATACGAAGGGTTATGTCAGACAGCAGGTACTTTTAAGGGATTTCGGCTATATTAATTGGGGACAGAATCATATTTCCATATTGCAGAAGGGCCTGGGAGTAGATTTCGAGACAGTAAGGCAGGTAAGGGATTCCTTTTTAGATAAAGCCTACCGTCAAGAGATTGGAAGAGAAGCGTTCTATGATGCCGGATATCAGGCAATCGCAGAAGTGGAAAGCTTGTATGGCGAATTGGAGGGGGTACCCTTCCAGGATACTCTCCAGGATTTATGGAGATCCCTGCAGGCAGTTGCAAAGGAGCCGAACAATAGTGAAACAAGAGCTTCCTTTGTGCAGTCCGCGGTCACCTTTATCGAAAGAGCAGAAAATATTTCTTATCAGATCAAGGACTACCAGGTGAATTTAAATATCCAGATCAAGGATACGGTGAACCGGATCAATAGCATTGGTGATGAAATCAAGGATTTGAACCATAAAATAAGAACATATGAGAGTAATGGCGTGGAACATGCCAATGACCTGCGGGATCAGCGTAATGTCCTCTTAGATGAGTTGGGACAATTGGTCAACATCACCTATCGGGAGGATCATGACGGTGTTGTTACGGTAAATGTCGAAGGGACTGCCTTTGTTTCCGAAGATATGGTTACCCATATGGGAGTGAAAAAGGCGGCTCCGGACACCGATATGCTGGTTCCGGTATGGCCATCCCACAAGAATGCGGAGGTTTTCAATTTTGACCGGCTGCCATCCTCGGAAGCCAATACAGATATCGGAAGCTTAAAAGGTTTACTGCTGGTTCGGGGCAATAAGGCAGCCAATTATCTGGATATACCGGTGCGTAAAAGTCCGGAAGGGGAAGATGAAGCAGCGGATGCGGAATATGATGCAAAGGTGAAAGAATATAATCTGCGCATAGAATCCTCTGCGATCATGAATATACAAGCACAATTTGATCAATTGATTCATGGAATCGTTACTACGATCAATGATATTTTATGCCCGAACACGAAGCTGGCGAATGGTACCATTGTGTTGGATCAGGACAAGGCGCCGGTCTGTATTGACGGAGAAACCCGGGGCATCGAGCTGTTCAAGAGAAAGTCAATGGACCGGTATAGTATGTCGGGAGATGAATATGTCCTCAATGCGGAAGATGAGAACGATATCCATTCCTTGTATACGATCGGAGAAATTGAGATAAATCCTTTGATTTTACAGGACTATGCCAATCTGAATTTATCTAGTAAGGACGGCACGGAGGATTATGACAGTGAGGTAGTAGATCAATTACTAGCCAAATGGCAGGAGCCCTTTGCAACCTTATCACCCAATACATTGACCTACTATAATTTTTCGGATTATTATAATGCCTTTATCTCCGGGATCGCCAATCGCGGCGAAAAGTACTATTCGATTAGTACCAACCAGGCAACCATGGTTGCAAACATCGACAATAAGAGGATGGAGATTTCGGCAGTATCTTCCGATGAAGAATTAACGAATCTGATTAAATTTCAGCATTCCTATAACGCATCGGCAAGGTATATCACGGTGATTGATGAAATGCTGGAGCATATTATTACGAGACTATAATTGAAATATTTTTGCAAATGATATTTGCTTATACACATAGATAGAATGATATGAGTGACAAAAGCTGATTTATAAACTCGACTTCTTCAATTCATAATATATGTGTTGACAAGTAATATGAAACAAATTTCATTCGCAACACGTTATTCCCAAAGCACTGCATAAAAAGCAGTACTTGAATTGAAGTACGTAGTGGTACATAAGACCACAAAATACGTGGTCTAAGTGCCAACGACTTCAAACAGTTGCAAATTTAAATTTTGTTTCCTATTACTTAAGTTTTTCCTTATTGGTGCAAATTGATGAAGAAGATGATTGTTAAGAAGGCTTTTGTCGGGGTAATTATAGAATACAAAAGAATTCGAGCGTGAACGAAAGAGGTGCGATATCGATGGGGTCAACATTTTTTGGATTAAATATCGGACGGACAGGCTTATATGCCTTCCAGGCAGCATTGGATACGACTGCTCATAATATAGCCAATGCAGAGGCAGATGGCTACAGCAGACAGATACTCGGGATGAGAGCCGATAGAGCATTGCGTGTTAACAGTACATACGGGATGGCAGGAACCGGTGTAAGTGTTACCGGAGTAACGCAGATGCGGGATGAATATTATGATATCAAATTCAGGAACAACAATACCATATTTGGTGAGTATTCCAATAAGATGCATTATATGACGGAGATCGAGAACTATTTTAATGAAATCAGCGTAGAAGGCTTTACAACTTCCTACAATTCTATGAATGATAATTTACATGAGCTGACGAAGAATCCCTCCAGCTCAGCTGTTCGTACACAGGTGGTTAATTATGCGACAACCTTGACCGAATATTTTCATTCCGTTTCACAGAATCTTAGTGCTACACAGGAAAGCTGTAATTTTGAAGTTGGGAACATGGTAGATAAGATCAACTCTTTCGCACAGCAGATCGCTTCCCTTACCAAACAGATTGATTCCTTGGAAGTCCGCGGCGGTACAGCCAATGATCTCAGGGATGAGAGAAATCGGCTGCTTGATGAGCTGTCTGAAATTGCCAACACAACCGTGACAGAAAGAAGAGCAGAAAATATGTCCGATATTACCAGCTTTGTGGTAAAAATCGACGGGCAGACCCTGGTGGACGGGATGAACTATAATACCTTAAAAGCAGTTCCGAGAGAGCAGAAGGTAAATCAAAATGATGTAGATGGTCTATATGATATCTTCTGGCAGAACGGGCAATCCTTTAATACCAATAGTGCAACGTTACGCGGCACGTTAAAAGCGCTCTTTGAGGTGCGGGACGGTAACAATGCGGAGAACCTGAAAGGAACCGTGGCTTCGGCAGAAAATACGGAAGTTACCATGAGTGACGGAACGAGTAAAAAGGTCACGCACGTTAAAATAACCGGCACCAATATCAATGCGGTTGAAAAACTCAATATCCCGGATCAAGGTACGCTTACCATTCATAATAAAACCTATAACTATACAGGTTTTAAAATCGAGAAAGATGGATCCGGTGATTTTGTATATACCTTTGAACTGGAGGAAGTGATGGATCCGGCTGCATTGGAGGGTAAGTCGATTTCCTTAGGAAAGAGCATCTCTTATAAAGGAATTCCCTACTATATGAGCAAAATGAATGAATTGGTTCGTACCTATGCAAAGGCATTCAACCAGATTCATAGAACAGGAAAAGATCTGGATAATGAATCGGGGATGGATTTCTTTACTGCAGTTGATAAGGTAAGCGGCAAAGATTATGCATTCGGGACATCCGGATCCAACGAGGATTTTGATGAAATCACTTCGCGGACCGGCAGCTTTTATCAGGTGCCTGCTGAGGGTAAACCGTTCTACGGCTCCTATTACCTGCTGACAGCAGAAAACTTCGCTGTGAACAGCAGCATTATAAAGGATCCGGATAAATTAGTAGCAGCGTCGGATGTGACCAATGGAGTGGAAAATAACGATATCGCGGAAGAACTGCTTGCGCTAAAGGACAAAAGAATATTTATACAGGGTACCACAGAAGGCTTCTTCCAAAGTCTTATCGCTGAAATAGGAACAGATACCGATAAGTCAGTGAGATTTTCCAAAGCGCAGGAGAATATAAAGAAATCGATCGAAAATCAGCGTCTTTCGATATGCGGCGTGGATATCGATGAGGAAGCGATGAGCCTGATTCGCTATCAGAATGCTTACAGCCTGTCGGCGAAGGTAATATCGGTCATGGACGAGATTTATAATAAACTTATTAATGAGATGGGTGCATAGAGGTTTCACTTAAATTAAGGATGGAAATATGATTAAGGTGTCAAAAGGTGCGTAGCACTTATTCTAATACAAGATATTGCTTGGTAAGCGAGCTTACACATCAATATCTTGTACCAGAATATCACCTTCGGAGCTTTTGACACCTTAATCAAATATACAAATCCAAATTCTTAAAACATGGAGGCATATTATGAGAGTAACCAATAAAATGATGACGAATAATATGATGAGCAACATAAACAAGAACAAAGAGTATATGTCAATACTAGAGCAGCAGTATTCTACCGGTAAGAAGATTCAGAGACCGTCAGAAGATCCGATCGTGGCGGTTAGGGCGCTTAAGCTTAGGACGAATTTAGCTGAATTGGAACAATATCATGAAAAAAATATTCCGGATGCCATGTCCTGGATGGATGTTACCGAGACGGCACTTACCACGGTGCATGATCTTTTGCATGATATCAATACCTATTGTGTACAAGGCAGCAGTGACCAGCTGCAGCCTTCCGATCGTCTGGATATTGTTCAAAACCTGGAGCAGCTAAAGCAGCAGATTTATCATGAAGGTAATTCAAGCTATGCAGGAAGATATGTATTTACTGGATATAAAACGGACAGCTCGCTGCTTTTTGACAGAAAAAGAACGGACTTAAGCTACCGGATTACTGAAAAAATAACCGGGAATCAAATTGAATTCGGAAGAGCCGTTGCAGGCGGCTATGAGATGGCGGATTATGATGATATAGCAGAGGATTTTGCGGATGCACCGCAGCTGGTGGAATATCGTAGAATCCAGCTGTCCTATGATACACTGGATACTTCTGCCACACCTCCGGCAGAAGTAAGCTATACGCAGGGAGGCGTTACGAAGGATTTAACTGGTAAGATTACGGTGGTTTCCGCAACGGAGGATAACCCCTATGAGCCTGATCCGGATAAAATCAACTATATACCGGAGACCGGAGAATTGATTCTGGGAGCGAATATTTATAAAGAAATGAAGAATGCGGATCAAATTGATATAAACTATACGAAAAGCAGCTTTAAAGAAGGCGATCTGAAACCGGAGCACTATTTTGACTGTGTACTGAAGGACCCTGAAAAGCCGGAGGAAATCACCTTTACCCGACCGGAGATAAAGCAGGAAATCCGGTATGAGGTGAATTATAATCAAAAGCTTACCGTGAATACGGAAGGCGCTGAGGCATTTGCCCATAAGATGGGAAGAGATATTGATGAAATTCTGAATGCGGTGAATGATGTTATTGCATCCGAGAATAAGATCGCAGAAGTAAAGGAACGCTTAAAAGATACGGATTTAACGACGGAAGAACGTGCCAAATATGAAAAGATGCTGGAGCAGCTGGATACCGAATATGTATTGAAGAAGGAAGTAATGCAGGATGCTTTTTCAAACGGCATCACTACTTCTTACAATGAAAAGGACCGGGTAAATACTGCCTTGGCAGATCTGGGAAGCCGGTATGTTAGATTGAAATTAACGGATGACCGACTGGGAAGCCAAAAGACGGATTTTGAGGATCTGATGTCGCAAAATGAAGATGTGAATTTGGTAGATACGATTATTCGATATGGATCCGCAGATATGATTTACAATGCTTCCTTAAGTGCAGCAGCCAGAGCGGTGCAGAATAACTTACTGGATTTCTTGAGATAAAGACGGTTTGTAAATTAGCTTCGTTAATTTGCACAATATATGTGTTGACAAGTAGTAACATGAAACAAATTTCATTCGCAACACGCAGTTCGGCAAAGCATTGCACAAAACGCAATCCTTGGATTGAAGTACGTAGTGGTACATAAGATCATAAAACACATGATCTAAGTACCAACGACTTCAAACAGTTGCGCCTTAAAATATTGTTCCTGTTACCCCAGTTTTACCTTGATTTGTGCAAATTGATAAAGACGATTTGTTAAGAAGGCTTTGACACTCATATCAAGAATATTCTTCGAAGAAAGGAAAAAGGTCATGCGGATAAAAACGAAACATTTTGGTGAAATTGATTTAGATGAGAATAAAATAGTAAATTTCGAGAATGGTATATTAGGATTTGAGGATTATAAAAAATATACGATTCTCTATGATAATGAAAATGGAGAAGGATCATCGGATGTTTCCTGGTTACAAAGCCTGGAGGAGCCGGCGCTTGCTATTCCAGTCATGAGTCCTTTCCTGGTAAGAGAGAATTACAATCCGGAAGTAGAAGATGAATTGCTAAAGCCACTCGGTGATATGCAGCCGGAGGATATAGCAGTATTCGTTTCGATAACTGTACCAGCGGATATAACAAAATTATCAGCCAATCTGAAAGCTCCCTTTATCATCAATGCGAAAACAAGAAAAGGTGCGCAGATCATAGCAGAAAATCAGGACTACGAGATAAAGTATTGTTTTTATAATCAGCTGCAATCGATTAAGGAAGCAAAGGAGGGCCGGTAAATGTTAGCCCTATCAAGAAAAATCAATGAATCCATAATAATCGGCAACGAGATTGAGATAACCGTATTAGAAGTCAAAGGAGATCAGGTTAAACTCGGAATTAGCGCCCCGAAGTCAATTCCGGTATACCGAAAGGAGATTTACCTGCAGATCCAGGAGGCGAATAAGGAGGCGGCAGAAGCAACGGTAAGTGATGAGGTGTTGAAGAAATTGTTTCAATAGCTACCCATATTACTTTTTAAGATATGGCTTGCGTCCTATTATTGAGATCGTATTAATTTTTTTCATAAGTTAACCGATATAACTGTTAGATGCAAATACGAATGTAAGGGAAGTCAAGGATGGCATCAGAGTTCGTATTTTATAACCAAAGATAAGATAGAGCACATGGAGGTGTTGGAAAGATGGCATTAGATGTCGTATCAAATGCAGTATATCATGATAATGTAAAAACGGTTGATCTAGGTGCCCATAGCGTAGCTTTACAGACAACTACAGGCACTAGGAAATCTTCGGAAGTCCCGGTATCAGAAAAAGCTTCCGGCAGGAGTCAGCTTACTGTGAATCAGGGAAAGGTTCAGAAGGAAGTTTCGGAGGAACAGCTTAAGAATGCAATCGATAAAGCAAATAACCAGATGAAACCGCATAGGACACGTTTTGAATTTGCCTATCATGAGGAAACAAAGCGGGTATCGATCAAGGTCTTTGATAAGGATACCTCAGAGGTGATTCGAGAGATTCCTCCGGAGCAGGCATTAGATATGCTGGAGAAGCTATGGGAAATCGCTGGTTTCCTGGTGGATGAGAGAAGATAGAATAGTCTCGCAAAAGAACTGCGAGCCATTATAAGAATAGCAAAAGCAGCTATTCTTCCGAGTTTATGAGATGCTATCGTGAAAATCATGGAGTGTAAGAGGAGAAAGGAGAGACAGGATGCCGGTACGAATGACAGGAATGATCTCTGGGATGGATACCGAAACATTAATAAAAGGTATCGTAGATGCACAGAGATTAAAGAATAAAAGAGTAGAAGACAAGCAGACCTTGCTTGGATGGAAGCAAGACAAATGTAAAGAGTTAAATGCGAAGCTGTATAAGCTTTATACAGCGGACTTAGATAAAATGAGACTGAAATCTAGCTATATGGCGAAAAAAGTTTCATCAACAAATGAGGATTTAGTCACTGTGAACTCGAAAGTAAATGCACCGGTAGGATCGCATGAGCTTACAATTGGTGCTTTGGCACGTTCACAGTATGTAACAAGCGGTGTAATTAAAATCGATGCCGATGGTGCGGCGACCGAAGCGAAAGCCTCTACCAAATTAACGGGGCTTGGTATTGAAGAAGGAACCCTAATTAATCTTACCAGTGATGGAAAGACCGCAACCTTAGAGGTTACAAATGAAACAACGCTCGCTAATTTTGTTGATTTTGCAAAAGGTGCCGGCTATAGCGCCAATTTCGATGAGACCTATGGAAGACTTTTTATAAGCGCTAAGTCAAGTGGTACAAAGAATGCTTTCCAGATCACGGCGACCACTTCAACTGCAACGGCTCCTAAAAATGAATTATTAACCTTAACAGGGTATTCCTATCTTAACGCAGAGGATAAGAAAAAAGTTGATGCCGCAATCGCGACTCTTGCAGCTGAGGAAGTGAAAGAGGGAGAGGAACAGAGCGAAGCAGCCAAAGCGGCGATAGATAAATTGAAGGAATTTGCAGAAATAGAAGCCAAAAGAATCATTGCCAGTAACGTTGATAAAGAAATCAGAGCGGAGGTCGTTCCTCGTGCCGAAGAGAAAGAAATAAATAGAATTAAGGATCAGGTATTAAAAGAGTATCTAGAAGAGCATGAGGTTACAGAGGGCGAACTGACGGATGAACAAAAAAAAGAGCTCGAAAAATTACAGGATGAAAGAATAGCAGCTTCTACTAATCAGATCAACTATGCTATTAAAGATGCGGTTAACAAAGCAATAGCAGAAGAAAAAGGGAAAGAAGAACCGAACCGATATACATTAGCTGAAGAGGCAAACCAGACCGTTATCACGAATGCTATGAATCAGACTGGTACGGTAGCGGTAACCTATCAGACCAACAGTAAAACAGCCCAAACAGATGTCAGCTCCAGGTTACAGAAAATCGGTTTGGATGCACTTGATGAGAATGGAAACATAGTTGATAAAGATATAATCAGTAAAGATGGAAAAATAATCGGTAGAATCGATAAGGATGGAAATAGAATCGATGAAAATGGAATTGTAATCGGTAGAATCGATAAGGATGGAAACATAATTGATGAAGATGGAAGCGTAATCGGTAGAATCGAAGATGGAAACGTAATCGATAAAGATGGAAACGTAATCGGTACATACAGTCAAGCATCTACCATTATAAGAGCAGAGGACAGCAAGATTACATATAACGGCGTGGAATATACTAATTCCTCCAATGTGATTAATATCAATGGACTGGAACTTACCTTGAACGGAGTGTCAAATGGTGAGACCGTCCACTTAAATGTATCGAATAATTCGCAGGGTGTCTATGATACTATAAAAAAATTCATTTCCTCGTACAATGATATTTTAAAAGAGATGAATGATTTATATTATGCCGATTCTACCAGAGGCTATGATCCGCTAAGCGATGATGAAAAGGCAGCGATGACAGACAAGCAAATTGAAAAATGGGAAGATAAGATCAAGGATTCCATTCTAAGGAGAGACAGTACCTTAGGTTCTTTGCTTGATGCTATGAAAAATGCGATGCTGTCTTCTGTGGAAGTTGACGGAAGTAACTACTCCTTATCTAGTTTTGGAATTCTGACCTCCAAGAGCTATTCAGAAAAAGGATTGTTGCACATTCATGGTAATGAGGATGATCCTGGTTATGCATCGATGGAAGATAAACTTATGAAAGCGTTGGAGGAGGACCCGGATACCGTTATGGAGGTAATGTCACAGGTTTCGCAGAAACTTTATGATACCATGCATGAGAAAATGAAATCAATTCCAAATATCCGAAGCGCATTCACCTTTTATAATGATAAAGAGATGGCGAAACAACACACAGAGTATGCCAAAAAAATTGCTAAACTGGAGAAAAAAGTAATAGAACTGGAAAGTAAATATTATAAGCAATTTGCTGCCATGGAATCGGCTATGGCTAAGATGCAGTCGCAAAGCAATGCTCTTGCTGGAATGCTTGGAGTATCGAATAAATAAGGGAATAGAAGCATCCAAATTCGTAAATATTGATTTAAGTGTCAAATCCAGTTTATAAAACTACCTTAATCAATTTGTACAATTTATGTATTGATAAGTAATAAGGAAAACATATTTCAATCGCAACACGTGTTCCCCCAAGTATTGCAAAAAACGCAATACTTGGGTTGAAGTACGTAACGGTACATAAGACCACAAAATACGTGATCTAAGTACTAACGACTTCAAACAGTTGCAAATTAAAATATTGTTTCCTATTACTTAAGTTTTTCCTTGATTGTGCAAATTGATGAAGACTATTTGTTTGGAAGAATTTGGTACTCATATCAAATATAGTAACATTAAAATACATCATTTATTTTGGGAGGGATTTACATGGCGATAAATGCAGCAGCAGCGTACCAGAATAATCGAATCAAGACTGCTTCACCGACGGAGCTTACATTAATGCTTTATGAAGGCGCAATTAAGTTTTGCAATATAGCCCTGGATGCAATTGATGAAAAGAACATAGATAAAGCAAATCTCAATATCATTAAAGCAGAGAAAATTATAACTTATCTTCGCTCTACTCTGGACTTTAAATATCCGGTAGCGCAGGATTTTGAAAATGTATATGACTATCTATATGAACGATTGGTAAAGGCAAATATCCGCAAAGAGCGAGAAGTTCTAGAAGAGGTATTAACACATCTGCGAGAAATGCGAGATACCTGGAAGAAAGTCATGAATAATGGCAAAGGGATTTCCTGAGGAATGGGAGGTACAATGTGGATAAAAGCGCATATATACATATCTTAGGTGATTCGTTAGAGAAGAAAGTCTCCGTACTAGATCAGCTGCTTGAGGCTACTTTGCTGCAGGAAAAATATTTAGCAGAAAATCCGAGTGATATGAATGACTTTGAACATGCATATACAGTAAAAGAAGCACTTCTGGAGAAGCTTGATAAGCTGGATGAAGGCTTTGAACTGATCTATCGGCATGTCAGGGAAGAGTTAAGCAGTCAGCAGGTTCATCAAAAAGAAGAAATTCTGAGCTTACAGGAGCTGATACGCCAGGTAACAGAAAAGAGCACGCAGATACAAGCGATAGAGATGCGCAATAGAAATAAGCTGGATAGCTACTTTTCCAAACAGAAGGAAAGTATAAAGAGCTATAAAGTGAATAGTAAGACAGCTTCCAGTTATTATAAGAATATGGCAGACCAGCATAGCGGGGAATCGTATTTTTATGACAAAAAAAAATAAAAATATTTAAGATTTGCTATAAAGTATTACTTTTATCAGCCGATATATATAATGAGTAAAGAAACATTTATCGGTAAAGCGGTCAAGGGAGCGTACGGCCGGAGATGCTTTACTGAGAATGCAGTTACTAAATAAGAGTGGCAAGGATGCTACTTATCATTCAAGGAGGAATTACATATGGTTATTCAACACAATATGGCAGCAGCCAACACAAACAGACAGTTAGGTATTACATCAGGTCGTCTGAGCAAGTCAACTGAGAAATTATCATCCGGTTACAAAATTAACCGTGCTGGTGATGATGCAGCTGGTCTTTCTATTTCCGAAAAGATGAGAGGACAGATCAGAGGTCTTGAGCAGGCTTCTACAAATGCACAGGATGGAATTTCCTTAATTCAGACAGCAGAAGGTGCTTTAAACGAGACACACTCTATTCTTCAAAGAATGAGAGAGCTAGCAGTTCAGGCAGCTAACGATACGAATGCTGACGAGGATCGCGATGCTATTAAAGCTGAGCTTGATCAGTTAACCGAAGAGATCGATCGTATTGCAACTCAGACAGAGTTTAATACGAAGACACTGATGACTGGTAAGTTTGCTGGTACAGGTAAAACAGGCATTTCAGAATTGAATTTCCAAGTTGGAGCTAATGAAAAACAGAACATTGCATTAAAAATTGGTGATATGCAAGCAGCAGCATTTAGTGGCTTAAAGGATATCAAGGTTACTTCCTATGATAGCGCTACTGCAGCAATTACCACCATTAATAATGCGATTACGAAAGTTTCCACAGAAAGATCCACTCTTGGTGCAGTTCAGAACAGATTAGAGCACACCATTGATAATGCAGATAATACAGCTGAGAACTTACAGGCTGCTGAATCTCGTATCCGTGATGTTGATATGGCTAAAGAAATGGTTAAGTACTCTAAGGATAATATCCTTCAGCAGGCAGCTCAGTCAATGCTTGCTCAGGCTAATCAATCAACACAAGGTGTACTTGCATTATTACAGTAATTTAATCCAGTAAACACAATAAGACCGGCCAGTTTGGTCGGTCTTATTTCATAATAAAGTCTTTTTTGTTTCGAGCAGAAAAATAATTGTGATAGATGGGAGAGCTATGGAACATTTAGAAGAAATGGTAATCAAGACAAAGAAGGATATAGAAGGGGTTGCAGAAGCGTTTTATCAACAAAGAGACCAGGAAGGTTTTGAAAATTTGGTTGAAGTTATCGATGTTGTATCAAAAATTGTAACTTCTATCGAAAAAATCAATGCAGGATATGAAATAAGTAAGGAAAGCCTTGACTTGGAGACGAGCCTCAAAGAGGCTACAGAGGCTATGGTTAATAAAGATACCGTATTGCTTGCGGATATTCTAAAATATGACATAACAGATTCATTGGATAATATTTTGAATAAAATCAAAGGACAAATGTAATATGTATTATGAGAAAAACATGCAGATATTACAAGAATATAGGGAACAACTATATCAACTGATAAAACAGCAAACAATAGAAAATACAGATGCGTCAGATGCATTTGTTCATTCCGTATCCACCCGGACAGGTGAACTTGCATTAGTTGTTGAGAAGGACAATCATCAGTTTCGTCTTAATAGTAGATATAATCCGCAAGAAGAAGCAAGTAAATGGGCAGAACAGTATCATATTAAAAATTTAAATACAGTAGTGGTAATGTTCGGCTTAGGAAACGGTATATTTGCACGAGAAATGATGAATAAATTAAATGATGATAATCTGATGATCGTATATGAACCTTCTTTAAAAATATTCTTGCATGTATTAGAAAAATATGATGTAGAGGATATTCTTAAAAATAAAAGAGTCGGTATCGTAATAAAAGGAATAAATGAATTTGAATTTCCTTATTTACTTTCTATTACATTAACGTGGATGAATTTATTCTCAAAAGTGGAGTGTGTGCATCCGGGCTATGAGAAACTGTTTGAGACTTCCTTTCTGGACTTTAAAAATACTATCAAAGACAATACCTTTAATAATTTTTTGACTAAAAATACATATGGATTTAAGGGAAAATCAACGGCAGAAAATGCTTTTCATAATCTTTTATACTTGGCGGATTCTGTTTCTATCTGGGATTTAGATAAGGACTTACCTAAAGATATACCTGCTATCGTAGTCGCTGCAGGACCGTCTTTAAACAAAAACGTAGAAATCTTAAAGCAAGCAAAGGGTAAATCTATTATATTCGCTGTTGACCGGTCCTATGAAACACTATTGGAACATGATATAGAACCGGATTTTATAGTTACACTTGATGCAGATAAAAAGCTGAAATATTGTGGTAATCGGAGAGGATTTAAAGACACCTTATTATGTAAACTGGAATCAAGTCCTGATATCTTGGACAATCATGGCGGTAAAAAAATTATCTATTATTGCAATGATTTTATTGTAAGTATATACAAAAAGCTGGGGAAGAAATTCTTCAATATAAGTCCGGGAGCTTCTGTTGCGACTGCCGCTTTTTCGATATGTGTAAATCTTGGCTTTGGCAGAATTGTATTTGTTGGGCAGGATTTGGCATATTTAGGGAATGTATCACATGCGGATTTACAAACAAGTGGAAACGTAATTAATGACGAGAAAAAAGCGATTGATTTGTATGTTGAAGACATCCATGGTAATACTGTCAGGACAAGGCATGACTGGTATGCTTTTCTGCGTTCCTTTGAGAATGCAATACAACAATTATCAAATGTCGATATTATAGATGCAACTGAAGGAGGCGCACGAATTAAGGGGACGCGTATTCTTCCACTACAAGATGTTGTTGATCAATATTGTACTAGGAAATTTGATTGTAAAAGCATCATAGATAATCAAACACCAACCTTTCATAAGAAGGAATTAAGTGGGATCTATGATTACTTGGTAAAAAGCAGGGGAAACTTGGACGAGATCATAGAATTATCGCAGCAGGCGATAAAAGAACTTAGTTTATATGAAACGAATAGAAAAAATAATGGACAAATGCTAATTAAGAGTATAGCAGAGATCAATGGAAAAATTGAGAAAATGCCGATATTCTCCTTAATAGATGAGTATGTTATGGGGAAAGGTGCCAATGAAATTGCAGGCTTATATTTTGTTACAAATGACAAAAAAACGGATGAGGAAATCACATTAAGCAATGCAAAAGCAATATTTCATAATATGATTGAAGCAAGTGAATGGGTAATTCCACTATTGGAAAATTCGATACATAAATACGAAACTTTGCTATAACTAAAATATAACACTAGCGCTTTATATGATGCAATTCTAAGTATACTATGGCGGTCTAAATGCATCCGTTGTTGCAAATATATAATTCTATAAAGATTTCTTAAAAAGGAGCTTGGTATGAAGGTTCTTCATGTAGCAAGTTTTAACGGAAACATTGGAGATTATGCGAATCACAGTGGCTTTCGAAGGTGTATGAGACATTATGTAAATAATAAGATTGAATACACGAATTTAGAAATACGCGAATTCTATAAATCATGGAATATGAGAAAATTTGATGATGACTTTGTCAGCATAGCAAATCAATTTGACTTATTGATATTTGGCGGCGGTAATTTTTTTGAAATGTGCTGGGACTATTCTTCAACTGGTACTACGATCGATATACCAGAAGAAATTCTTAATAAAATAAAATGTCCTATTCTTTTTAATGGTTTAGGTATTGATGATAAAAATGGTGTGATAAATAGGGATAACATTAAGAAGTTTGGGCGTTTTTTAAAAGTGATAACCTCATCCGATCAATATTTCGTTACGGTAAGAAATGACGGATCATTAAAAATTGCAGAGAAATATTTTGACAATTCGATTATCCAGTGTATACATAAGATACCGGATGGTGGATTTTTTGTTTCTCCTAAAGAATATATTCATCTTGAGATTCCAGACAAATATAAAGTAATTGGAATTAATTTGGCGGGAGATGCGCCAAAGGTAAGATTTTCTGAAACCGGCAGCGATGGAAGAATTACGCAGGAACAGTTTATAGAAGAGTTTGCGCAATACATTGATACCGTTTTAAGCCTATACAATGATATTTTCATAGCGTTTATTCCCCACATAGGTAAGGATTTGGAACTCATCTCAAAAGTATTAGGTAAGATAAAAGATAATATTTTACGTACACGAATAAGTGTAGCACCTTATTTAAACGGAACGATAACGGATGGTAACTATATTTTCGACTTATATAGAAAATGTGCTTTGACGATTGGCATGCGTTATCATTCAAATGTTTGTTCAATTGCAGTCAATACTCCGACAATTGGAATTGTAAACTTACCAAAACACAAAATGTTATATGAAGACATTGGTATGCAAGATAGATTAGTAGTCTCGGATGAGCCTGATTTTGGGAGCAGACTACTAGAAAAAACAAAAAGAAGTTTAAGTGATTTAAGTAATATGAAGAAAGAAAACAGACAATTACTTGAAAGGCTTACATTGGAGAACGAAAAGTATTTTAAAAATATAAATCTATTTTTAAATAAAAATATAAGACATACAAGGGGAGAGACGTATGAGCAAAATAGTATATAAAAAACCAAGGGTAATTGCAGAAATAGGATGCAATCATAAAGGTGAATTTGAAACAGCTTTAGAAATGATTAAAATTGCAAAAATATTTTGTAATGCAGATGTGGTTAAATTTCAAAAGCGTAATAATAAAGAATTGTTGACACCAGAACAATATAATGCACCGCATCCAAATCCGCATAATTCTTATGGTTCTACCTATGGAGAGCATAGAGAATTTCTAGAGTTTTCTGTAGAGCAGCATAAAAAATTATATGAATTTTGCAAAGAAATGGGCATTGTATACTCTACATCCGTTTGGGATATGACATCTGCGAAGGAAATTTCAGCACTAAATCCAGAGATGATTAAGATACCAAGTGCATGTAATAATAATCTAAAAATGCTGCAATGGCTGTGTGATAGCTATCCTGGGGAAATCCATGTTTCCGTTGGTATGACAACACATGAGGAAGAAGAAAACATTGTTCAATTATTTGAAAAGTCAGGACGAAATAGAGACCTGGTACTATATTCTTGCACTTCCGGTTATCCTGTGCCATTTGAAGATGTTTGTCTGATGGAGATCAAGAGACTAGTGAATACCTATGGAGATACTGTAAAAGAAATCGGATTTTCGGGACATCATAATGGAATAGCGATTGATATTGCAGCTTATACGTTAGGTGCGACTATTTTTGAAAGGCACTATACTCTAAACAGAACTTGGAAAGGCACGGATCATGCTGCATCTTTAGAACCAGATGGTCTTAGAAGATTAAAGCGTAACCTGCTTGCTACATATAACAGCTTAAGCTATAAATCCTCTGAAATACTTCCTATAGAACAGGTACAGAGGGATAAATTAAAATACAGAGAATAGTAATCATTTGATTTTGCTATGTGTGATATGAGGTGATATAAGTGGAAAAGATAGTGGCATTTATTCCAGTACGCGGCGGCAGTAAATCAATACCGTTAAAAAATATAAAATTAATCAATGGAAGGCCTTTGGTGTATTGGACAGCTTTTGCTGCAAGTACATGTCCCTTCATTGATGAAGTTTTCGTGGCAACCGATGATAAAAATATCGCAAGCGTTGTTAATGAATTTGGTTTAGATAAAGTTAAGGTTATAGGAAGAAGTGCTTTCAGTGCATCCGATATCGCTTCTACAGAAAGTGCAATGTTAGAATTCGCTGAGCAGCATCATTTTGAACATATTGTTTTAATTCAGGCAACCTCTCCTATGCTTGAAGCAGATGACTTAACAAAAGGGATAGAATTATATCAGCAAGAGAACGTAGACAGTGTATTATCGGTAGTACGCCAAAAAAGATTTGTATGGAAAGAACATAGTGGATATGTGGAACCGTTAAACTATGACCTATATCATAGACCCAGACGACAGGAGTTCGAGGGATACTTGGTCGAAAATGGTGCATTTTATATTACGTCGAAGAAATTACTGATGAAAACTCAAAATAGAATCTCCGGTAAGATTAAAGCCGTTGAAATGAAAGAAGAATCTTATTTTGAGATTGATGAGCCAAGCGATTGGGTTGTTATAGAAAATTTAATGAAAAATAAAATACAGAAAGCCAATCAGCAAACACCGATTAAGATGCTTTTGACGGATTGTGATGGTGTCTTAACGGATGGAGGCATGTACTATACTGAGAACGGCGATGAGATTAAGAAGTTTAACACAAGAGATGGCATGGCTTTTGAGATATTAAGAAAAAGAGGAATCCTTACCGGTATTATTTCCGGAGAGGACAGAAAAATTGTTAGAGATAGAGCGAATAAGCTAAAAGTGAATGAGTGTCATGTAGGGATTAAAGATAAGATTGAAGTCATTAAGGGGATTGCCAAAAAGTATAATTTACACCTTGATGAAATTGCTTATATAGGTGATGACATAAATGACTTGGAATGTATGAAAGCTTGCGGCTTTTCAGCTTGTCCGTGCGATGCTGTACAGGAAGTAAGGCAGACTGCAAAGTATATTTGTTCCGCATCCGGAGGCAATGGAGTAATAAGAGAAATTGCAGATCTATTTATAAATCATATGGTACATTAATAAGGTCTTTTTATGGAGTGAAAATGCAAATAATGATTAAAAGCTTACTAGAAGATTTAAATAAATATGTTAAAGCGATGCAAGAGAATAGCGAAAAGGCAAAACAATTTTCCGATTTGTTTAGAGAAAACTATATGTCATTAAAGGAAGAACAGCAACTGGATGATTTTTATGAGAGGTTGTGGTCTGAATTTAGTTCTGATCCCAAAATCTTTACCTTAATACTATCAATTATTTATGATGTAGTGAGAGATGACAGAAGTCTTTGTGAGATTTTTTATTTATTACAGCATAGCGATATGGATCTGCTGACTCAAATTTATATAAGAGATCAACTGGAGACATGCATATTTCGAAATAGTAATTTAAGCCGAAATTATAGAAATAGAAGAAATTTACATAAACAATTGCTTACAAAATTAGAAAATTTAATAGATGTTAATTTAGACTATAAACCTTATAAATTTCGTAATAAAAAAAGGATAGTCCTAACAATATGTCAATTATTAGGGGATTCACATGCACCTACTCGTGTTTTAAAAGAAATATGTTATATTTTACAAAACAAATTTCATTATGAAGTACTTGTAATTGTAGCAATTGATGATATGTATGATGGGGATTTATCCTCAATATGGTATCATCCTGCTATATCATTCTACAATGAAAATTATAATGGAAGCTTTACGGTTAAATATAAAGAAGAAAAAATAAATGGTTTTCAATTTATTATGAATCATAGAAATCTGGGAATTATAAAAAAGCTAATAAATATTATTTGTAATTATAATCCAGCCTTTATTTGGCATATGGGAAATCGCTGCCTTTTTGCTGACTTGTTTAGAAAGTATACAACGGTCATGGCTATGCCATTTACCGATGGCTATACAATATCGGAAGCACAGATTATGTGTACTTATTTAAACAGTCATTCGGATGAAATTAAAGATATGGAAGCGTATTTAGGGGAAACAGGGCAGAAACCATTACAATATGATTTGAGACTTCCATTAACCCCATCAATGAAAACCTATCACAGAAAAGATTTTAATATTGATGATAAAGATTTCGTTATAACTGTGGTTGGAAATCGATTGGATATAGAGGTCAATAATGAGTTTAAGCAATTATTGAGAAAGATATTAAAAAATAGTTCCAGAATATCTATCGCCTTTGTAGGTATATTTGAGAGTTACCCCTCTTTTGTAAATGAAGATGAAATTTTTAGCACAAGAACTAAATTTTTAGGTTATCAAGAGGATCTTATTGGAGTTTTAGGTATCATGGATTTGTTTCTAAACCCACCGAGACAAGGTGGTGGAGGTGGTGCGGTTTACTCCTTATATAATGGGGTGCCTGTTGTAACCTTAAATTATTGTGACGTGGCAAATAGCTTAGAACCTGAGGATACTTGCAATAGCATTCAAGAAATGTTTGAATTGATTCAAAAATATTTTTACGATAAAGAGTTTTACCAAAAACAATCGGTGAAGGCATTAGAAATAAGGAAAAAACGTGGATTAGACGTATTTTTCAATAATACAAAAACAATGCTTGAGGAAGCAGTAGAATTGTTTGAATAAAAATCGTAAAACAGCAATTAGAGAGGAAAAAACAATGAACGTTTTAGTAACTGGATTATGTACCCTTCATTGGGGAAGGTTAGAGTATGGGAATGTGGGAAACTATTACATCATTGAACCATTCTTTCGTGAACTGCATCGTGTGTTCCCTGATGCAAATATTTTTACGACATTTCAGATGACGAATGAATTCAGCCAAAGGGAAAAAGTTACATGCTTGCCGATGGATTATTATTATTCATGGTCTGAAAATGATTTGGATAGAGCATTGAAAGAGTATGCAATAGCGGAGTTATTTCATAGGACGGGACAAATTGTAGAAACGACTCCCTATATCGATCAAGTTTTGATAAGTGATATGATTATTGATCTGAGTGGTGAAATGTGGGGGGATAAAGCCAATCCGGTAGGAAAAGACAGAATGCTAGTTAATTTGCTTAAAATGAGAACAGCTCAATTATTGGGTAAACCTACGGTTTTGTTTGCTGCTTCTATCGGTCCGTTTAGTGAATCAAGAACCAATGAACTTGCAAAAATAACTTTTGAGAATTATACCTTAGTCACAAGCCGGGAACAGGAAACTACACGCTTATTAAGACAAAACGGTTTTCAAATAAATCATTTGAAAGAATATCCTTGTCCCTCCTTCCTTTTTGAACCAGCAAAGGAATGGGATATGCAAGAAATCTATAGAAATGAAAAAATATTAAATTCTCCAAAGCCTACCATAGGAATGGTAGTATGCGGATTCAATATGACTGAGCCTCCTTATGATAAGTGGCCAAGAATGGATGAAGAATATTCACAATTCGCTCTGGTAATAGAACATATAGTAAATGATTTAAATGCCAGGGTAGTTTTGATGTCACATAGCAATGGGTTTGTTAAAGAACCTAATTTTAAGCTTCAACCGGGAAGAGATTATCCGATCGTCAAGCAGCTTCAGGCAGTTGTTGCTAAACGAGGAATTGTAAATAATATGGAGGATGTTTTGTGCATAGATCATGCCTATATACCATCCCAAATAAAAGCAATTATTGGACAATTTGATTTGTTCGTTACAGGTAGAATGCATGCATCTGTAGCTTCCGTTACACAAAATGTACCAACAGTATTTATTATGCATGGTCAAGGATCAAAAAGTACTAAAATATTAGGTTTTTCATCAATTGTCGGATTATCCGAATATGTATCCTATCCAGTTGCAGATGATATGATAGAGAAAATAGATGATTGTTTTTATCATCGCAATAGTATAAGAGATCATTTAAAACCCAGAATTTCGATGATTCAAGATAGGGCGAGAAGAGGTTTTGATGCTTTAAGAGAAATAATGGAGGATGCATAGTGGAAAATGTATTATCATTAAAACAGAGATATAATTCTTGTACCAGCTGCGGAATTTGTGAAGTTATCTGCCCACAGAAATGCATTCATTTAGAATTGAATCAGGATGCTTTTTTTACACCGGTTTTAAATACAAACAAATGTATTGCATGTGGATTATGTACAAAAGTTTGTGTTAAAGGTGTTGATTTTTCAAGTAGATTGGAAGGCAAAACATTGGAAGAATGCACAGTCTGTTCTGCCATACATAAAGATAGAGTCGAATTAAGTTCGGTATCATCTGGAGGTGTAGCAAGTGAGCTTGCTAGTCTGTGTCTTGAAAATGGATATAATGTTCTCGGTGTAGTTATGGATATAGAAAAAGGCTATTCAGAGCATATTGTGGTAAAAGATAAAAAGGATTTAAATAAGATTAAAGGATCAAAATATGTACAAAGCAATATAATGAAAGCATTTGAAAACTTTGATAAGAATAAAAAAACATTAATCGTTGGCTTACCTTGTCAAATATATGGAATAAGAAAATACATACAGCATTTCCAGATGGAAGACCAGTTTGTTTTAGTAGATTTGTTTTGTCGTGGAACAACATCAATCAATTTATTTCTAAAATATAAAGAATATTTAGTTTCACATCATGGTTTGAAAAACATTAAGAAGGTTAATTTTAGATCAAAGGTGAAAGGATGGCATAAATTTTCCTTGGCAGCAGTAGATGAGACAAATAATACATATGAAAACACAGTATATGATGATCTTTTTTATTCCTTCTATTTAAAAAACACTTGTTTTAAAGAAAGCTGTTATTCGTGTGCTTTTCGTCATAATCGAGTTTTTTCGGACATTCGATTAGGAGATTTTTGGGGTGAAAAATACTATGGTCATGATGAAGGAGTCAGCATTGTTGCGATTTACTCGAAAAGGGGGGAAACAATCTGGAATAAAGTGCGGGAACGATTTATTGTAGAAGAAAATGACCCTTCAGAATTAAAAAAATCTCAAAGATTTAATGAATTTCCAGTACCTGAATTTAGAAATGAACTTCTTAGAGCATTATCTTCGAATGAAAAACTGGAAGATATCCATAAAAGATTTGGGATTGATAAAATGGGTTTTTATAGAGAAAAGTAATCAAAATTAACTGTTATGCAAATAGACTTTAATTTTTAAACAATTCTATGGGGGTACTTGAAATGAAATTAGCAATTATGCAGCCCTATTTTTTCCCTTATCTAGGATACTTTAGTTTGATTAAAAATACAGATAAATTTATTTTGTTTGATACCGTACAATTTATTAATCATGGTTGGATTGAAAGAAATAGAATTTTAAAACCGGGGGAAGGTTGGCAGTATATTTCTGTTCCGCTTATAAAGCATTCCAGGGAAACGAAGATTAAGGATATACAAATAAATAATTCTTCCGATTGGCAAGACAGAATATACCGTCAATTAGAACACTATAAGAAAAGAGCCCCATTCTACGATCGAACAATGGAAGTAGTAAAAGAGGCTCTTAATATACAGACGAATAGTATTGTACAATTAAATAAACAGGTTTTAAGTACGGTATGTGAATATATAGGAATCAAAGCAGATATCCATATCTTTTCTGAAATGAACCTGTTGATTGATAAAGTAAATGCTCCTGACGAGTGGGCTCTAAATATTTGTAAGAAGTTAGGCGGAGTAGATGAATATTGGAATCCGGAGGGAGGATTGGATTTCTTTCATAGATATAAATATGAAAGAGAAGCGATAGAAATAAAATTCTTAAAAATGAGATTAACGAAATATCCACAAAGAAGAAAAGAATTTATAGAAGGCTTATCAATAATCGATATGATGATGTTTCTTGAACCGGACAATATCTTAGAGAGATTAGATGATTATGATATAATTTAAGGATGATATGAGTTGAAAAAAAACGATAAAAAGAATGAGATAAGCATTGATAAAAAACAAGAATCATATCATATAACTCGAGTTCGTACATGGAGAGATGTCTTTGCTCTTCTACTAAAATATGATTCTGACTTTATTCCTTCTATATCAGAAAGAAAGCATGATTTAATGGAATACGCACATAAGTTATACCAATATGCTTATGTATATATCGTTGCCGAAGAGAATAACTGGGTCGGTTTTATTGCATTTTATGCTAACGATATGGTAACAAAAACAGCGTATATTGCTCAAATAGCGGTTGATTCAGAGAAGTGTCACAAAGGATTTGGAACAGCCTTAGTAGAAAAATGTATTAACATATCTAAATTAAATGGAATGCTTGAAATAATGCTTGAAGTGAACAAAGAGAACAGAAGAGCAATTGAATTTTATAAAAAGATAGGTTTTATATATAAAAGACAGGCATCCCGATATTCAGAATACATGACGTTAAAACTAAAATAGACATCTTACACAGAAGAAGAGGGTATAGTTAATGACGATTCAGGTAACACGCTCCTCAATGCCTCCTTTTGAGGAATATATGAATGAAATTAAGGATTTATGGGATAGCAGATGGCTTACGAATATGGGGGCAAAGCATAAGCTGTTGGAGGAACAGTTAAAACAATATTTAGATACTCCGTACATATCTCTTTTTACCAATGGACACCTTGCTTTAGAGAACATAATAGAAGCTTTTCAATTGACCGGTGAAGTTATAACAACTCCATTTACTTTTGCCTCGACAACCCATGCGATTGCCAGGAAAGGTTTAAAGCCGGTCTTTTGTGATATTAGACCGGATGATTTAACGCTTAATGCAGATCAATTGGAGGAGTTAATTACAGAGAAGACTTCCGCAATTATACCGGTTCATGTTTATGGTAATATTTGTGATGTTGATTCAATTGATCGGATTGCCAAGAAATATAATCTAAAAGTGATTTATGATGCTGCACATGCTTTTGGCGTTACCCTGGATGGTATCGGAGCAGCGAACTTTGGTGATGCTTCCATGTTTAGCTTTCATGCTACGAAAGTATTTCATACCATAGAAGGCGGCGCTGTAACCTTTCAGGATGCTTCACTTATAAGAAACCTGAATAATTTAAAAAATTTTGGAATAACTGGATATGAAACAATAGAATGCATTGGTGGAAACGCTAAGATGAATGAATTTCAGGCGGCAATGGGAATTTGCAACTTGAGGCATATAGAGGAAGAAATAGAAAGGCGTAAAGTATTAACGGAATATTATTATGAAAAATTGAGTGATATTAAAGGGATATGTATTATCAAACCCAAGGATGGAGTAAAGTATAACTATTCCTACTTTCCTGTTGTATTTGATGGATATAAATATACAAGGGATGAAATATTTGATAAATTAAAAGCAGAGAATATTAATGCACGCAAATATTTCTATCCGATTACAAACAGTTTTGAGTGCTACAAATCCTGTAAGGGTAATGAAACACCGGTTGCAAAGTATATGTCGGAGAGAATTCTGACACTACCTCTTTATTCGGATCTCCGGATCCATGAGGTGGAGAGGATTTGCAATGTTATTTTAAAAGGATAGTATGATTTAAAAGTTAGAAATGTACCTATACGATAATAGAGAACTTTCCATAGCGAAAGTATAACAGGGGGCAATATTCTTGAATACCAATATCAAACATATCTTTGAACAGAATATTCAGCTTCTGGGGGATGCCGACAAATCCGTCTATTATTTTCGGCAGCAGCAATATAATAAGGCGCTCGGCATCGTAACCAATTCCCTGGATAAGATAGAAGCTGTGGTGGAGGCGATCATCACCGACCGGGAGTATTTTCATACCCTGCCTACGGATCATGTGCTGGACATGCTGTCAGGGCTGTTAGAGGCGAAGAAAAACAAGGATTATATCCTGTTTGCCGATATTCTGGAGCTGCAGTTGATCAGCTTTCTTTACCGAGTGCAGGAGCTGATTCTCCGAAAAGAAAATATTTCCTTTAATGAGGATAGATATCGGGAAAATGTACATATACTCTTAGAGAGAGGGATCGGCTTTTCCGAGCGGTTGATGATGTCGATTGATGCCCGCAGTCTCTTAGACAGTGGATATCGTATCGAAAGTACTTCCTGCGGATTGATGACCCTGGCTGCGGAAAATGAGAATGCAACATTTTATTTTCACACCAATAACCGGGTTCAGCTGGAAGCCTTTCTATTAGCAGAACACTGGGTACAGCGTACCAAGCAGAGATATATTCTCTACGGTTACGGCATGGGATATCATATCAAGGAGTTGCTCCGACTTGCCCCGAAGGCAGAGATCGAGGTTTTCGAAGGGGATATTAATATCCTGCAGCTTGCTTGTGCATTTACAGATCTACAGGAATTTGCCGGGGAGGAGCGTCTTCGGATCTTCTTTGATCCCGATTTTAAAGCTTTAAAAAAGCGGATCACTTCCTTGACTGCCAAGGAAGCATTTATTATTCATTATCCATCTCTGATGAATATCCGGGAGGCAAAAATCAGAAGCTTACTGGAAGAACATATTCCCTGGTCGAAGATGCTGGAGACCTGCTAATTCTTATTTTGACCCAGTCATAGGGTTACTGTTCACACATGGGTAAAGTCTATAATATGATTTCGACGAATGATATCCGATAAGGAGTATTTCATTCGTTGGTACTTTGGCTCCGTATTTCGGAGCCTTATGTACCGCTACGTAATGCAACTAAGCGAAAGCGTCTCCGATTCGGATACATTTGACGAAATCATAACATGGTATACATGGTGGGTGTGAACAGTAACATCATAGGGACTTTCTTTCTATTTGCATTCGTAGCTTCCTTGATTTTTTTAAGTAATTGCATTACAATTGCAATACCATATTGAATTCTATACAAAGAAAGTAGAAATCATCTGAATCAAAGGATGGAACAACTTTACAAATAAAAATTTTGTAATATAGCATTTGCTTTGTTGATGGGGAAATATGTATAATATTATTATGTTATTGAAGTCTTTGCTTGCATATAAATTGGTAATTTGATTAAAATAAGATAGATGATTAAGGTGTCAAA
>SVEA01000012.1 GCA_015057615.1 Lachnospiraceae bacterium
CTCCCATAAAATCAAGGTTTAGAACAATAAAACAAGGTAGTTATTTGACACTACCTTAAAATAAGTGGAGGAATGTTGTATGAATGAAAAAATGAAAAATCATATTGAAATGCTTTTTGAACATGCTCCCCAAACCCGAAAAGCATTTGAACTAAAAGAAGAATTATTAGCAAACTCGGAGGAACGATATCAGGATTTGATCTCAAATGGGGTTTCACCTGAAAACGCTTTTAAAAATGTAGTGAATTCCATCGGAAATGTATCCGAGCTTTTTAAAGGTTTAGATGATATTAATACAGAGGATGAAAAAGCTTTAGACGAAAGGATTAAAAAAACAGCCATAATAAAAACAATTGCAATCGGGATTTACATTTTCAGCTTTGTTATATTTATTACTCTTGCATTTGCCGAAGGTACTGTATACAGTTCAATTGATTTATCAATGGTTGGATTTATTGCAATGATATTAATTGATATCATACCTACCTGTATGCTTGTTTATATTTCAAGCTTATATCCAAAATATAAAAAGCGAGAGGATACCATTGTGGAAGAATTTAAAGAATGGAAAAGTGATACGATAAAAATGAAATCAATTAAGCACTCCGTCATCGGTGTTCTTTGGGCATCCATCGTCCTCTTATACTTTGCCATAAGTTTTGCAACATTTGCCTGGTATGCAACCTGGATGATATTTTTAATCGGGATATGTATCCATACAATTATAGAGTTGCTATTTCGCTTGAAGGAGTTAAAATCATGAAGAAATTTACAATTGCTTCTATAGCAATTTTTACTACCATTACAATATGTCTTATTGCTCTATTAATTCATGTGATAAATAGAGGTGGCAGCTATAACGTATCTTTCGGTTTTTCAGAAGCTAAGCTTGTAAATGAACAAAATATCAGCTTGGATGAGATTAGCTCAATCTCGATCGAATATCATGCTGATGATGTCATTTTTTATACCAGTGACACGAATGAATTAATCCTAAAGGAATACATGAGCTTCACCCCGGATAAAGATCAACTGGCAAGTGTAACTAAGAGTGGGGATATATTAACGATCAAAAGTGATAATATTAGATTTTATATTGGATTCATTAGACCTGCCACTTACAGTAGAACAGAAGTTTATCTGCCATCTGATTATGCCGGTAATCTGTCCGTCTCTACTTCAAGCGGTGACATAGATTCTGATTTAATTATGCAACTTGCGTCATTTAAGGCGTCCAGTACCAGCGGTGATATTAAAACAAATGAAGTAAATGCAGATGAAATCAAACTTTCCTCCGCAAGTGGTAATATAACTTCTAAACTGTTTCAAAGTCTAGCGAAATTCGAGGCATCAAGTACAAGCGGGGATATCAAAATAGATGAAATATCTGCAGACCATATTAATATTTCTACCTCCAGTGGCAGTATTATCCTCCAGAAGGCTGAAGGGAAAAGACAATTTACCTCCACCAGTGGTGATATTAAAATATTAAACGGTAATGGAGATAGTACAGCATCCTCCACATCAGGAAATATCACCATAAAAAACAACTCCGGTCAGTTAAAAGCAACTTCCTCCAGCGGTGATATCAAAATTACAGCTTTATCTGGTGGAGGGGACTTCAAAACCACTTCAGGTAATATTAACCTGGAATTTTTAGAGGATATTCAAACTGCAGTCGAAGACATCAGTATAACTGCTTCCAGCGGTGATATTACGTTAAAACTTCCCTCCATGTTAAGCTGTGATTTCTCAGCAGATACAAGCAGTGGAGATATTCGTACATTTTTTGATGATATGTTAAGCTTTAATAAGAAAGGTAATCATGCTGCCGGAACGATTGGAGATAATCCTGATACCACAATCCAGATTAATACAAGCAGTGGTAATATACATCTAGGTAAAAATTAAGTTGGTATTATTTGCATTCATCAAAAACCCGGGATTTTCATTCATGACAAATGAATTGACTTGACAATTCATCTTGTATCCCGGGTTTTTCCTTAATTCATTCATATTTTATCTTATCAGCTTTCATATTTCTATTTCCCTTTTCGTTCTCGAACACAATTCCGATAAGAGGTACTTAATCTATCCATTAATAGAACGGAAATCATCTTCAGCCCAGAAAGCAAGCTCATTCCAAAGGCTTGGGGAAAATCTAAGGTTTGAGCTTTTCCTCTTTTACTTTAAAATTATCTTCCATATATACACAACTTTCAATTATCAAATTAATCATTAGAAAATCTAGACAATGATACAATAGACATATAACCAAGACAAAAAGTAACAATACAAATTAAAAAGGAAATAACCCACCATGAAAAACTGGCTCCACTCGGAATAGCCGGTAAAATTTTATCACGAAATATTTCAGAGGTAGATCCAAGTACAAAACCGATAATTATACAATAAGTTTGATGCGGAAACTTTTTCATCGTCCATTCAATAGGTTTTGTAATCAGAAAAATACCGATCAATGTAGTAATCCCCAATATACCAATGTAAACAAGATCAAATTTTGTAATAGCTAAAATCAAAGTATCATACATCCCAAGGACAAGTAACATATGAGACGTACTGATGCCGGGCAGTACTAAAGCCAGTGCGATAATAATACCTGTAACTAATAGCATGAAGTAGTATGATAATCCTGAGCCGGAACTAATATCAAAATTACCTACCGGGATATATCCAATGGAAATAACAATCACCAATCCGATAAGGAAATAAACTCCCGATGAAATTTTAAGTGAAGTTTCCTTCGTCTTTTTATATAAAGCAGGTATACCTCCAATAACAGCTCCCAGAAAAAAGAACGAAACCGATAGCGGAAACTTATCCAATAACCACTTAATAACAAAAGCCAATGAAAATATACCGATACCTGCACCGATACAAACCTTTATAAGAAATATGATATTTCCCTTGATATCTTTTAGAAAATTACTAATAGCACCTATCAATTTATCATAAATACCTAAAAGAATAGCCATAGTACCACCGCTTACCCCAGGAACGCTCATAGATGAGCCTATAATAAAACCCTTTAATATAATATCTAAATTGCTTTTTAATTTATTTTTCATATTCGAATCAAATGCCTGACTGTTCAGGTGTATCTCCTTTCAGTGATTGTTTCATCAACATCATTAGCTGTAAACGATTAACGCTCTGTCTGTCTTAATTATATCCTCCTAAATTATGCCTTTATATAGATAAACATGACTAAGAATAACATTCTTTTACGATACCAACTAGATACCCCGATAAAAATTTTATTTAACCCTATCCTTGTATTTGATTTCGATCATATAGCTAGGAATTACTATTATAGTTACAACACTTCGCAACCCATACATATATATATATAATTCATTATAAATGTTTCGGCATATTTTACAAGTTCGTAGTAATATATTTTTCTATTTTTATTTAGCATAAATAGGCATTACATATCTTTGTGTTATGGCTTTATGCCAATTCATTATCAATTGCTTCTTAAACTGCCTGTGTTGCCGATCCAGTGTTAATTAATATTTCTCGCTTATACTAATATATAAAATATCAACATGACATACAGCTGTCCTGTTCGTGTGATATAATAAAGGCGGAGTGAGCGTGCTGCAAGCTTGCTTGTAAGCATGCGAGCGGAGCCAGAGATCATGAACATGTTTATTGTTCATGATATAATAAAGGCGGAGTGAGCATGCGAGCGGAGCATGGATTAGGAGGTGTATCCTTATGACAAATGAACAAATAACAGCCTGGTGCTTATCACAGCCTGGTGCTTACGAGGATTTTCCTTTTGGTGCAATTCCAATATGCTATAAAGTCTGCGGCAAGCTGTTCTTACAGCTTTACCCAGAACTTGATAACCATAAGATCACCATAAGCTGTGAACCTATGCTAGCTGATTTTTACCGCCAGCAATATCCTTTTACTGTCGTTCCCGGATATCATTGTCACGGTCGGCTCAAACCCTACATGAACACTGTTTATCTGAATAAAGATTTAGATAATACACTTATATTTGATATGATTGCACATTCATATGATAGAGTTGTCAGTAAGCTGACACGACGAGAAAGAGAAGAACTTAGAAGGGGGTATTCACCTTATGGTGGGAGATGAAATTTGCGCAGAAGAAATTATCACTGAAAAACTATTTTGTATGGAGGAATCTATATGATTAAAAACTATAATGATTTTATAACCACGCTGTTTGATGCAGGTTTTTCTATGGGTGGAGGAAACAGCGAAGGAATTTATTCTGTGATTTCATGGAACTGGAATGAAGCCCCACCCTATGATACACCGGTTTGCTGGCATACCGGTGACCCGGAAACCGATCCTTGGGAGTGGCGTATGCGAGTTTTGAACGAGCGTGACGATACTGCTTATGCAAAGCTATTTTTAAAAAGAGCGGTTATATAACCAAAGAATGGTATCCGTATTTTTTAGCAACAAGGCGCGGCGGCAAAAACTTTAAGGAAGAATACGCAGATGGAACGGTGAGCCACTTTGCCAAACGTATTTATGACGTTATCATTGGCAATGAAACCTTACCGCTTCATGCTATCAAACAAATCGGTGGGTTTACTAAAGAGGATGCCTCCATGTTTAATCGTGCTTTGGTGGAACTGCAAATGAAAATGTACCTGACTATGTGTGGAAGACAGCAAAAAATTTCCCAGAAGGGAGAGGAATACGGCTGGTCATCTACCGTATTTTGCACGGTTGAGAGTTATTTCGGAAATGACGTATTTGAAAAAGCGGATAAGATTGGTGATCGGGAAGCTGCAGAAAAAATAACAGAACAGATTTATAGATTAAATCCTGAGGCAAATCCAAAAAAGATTATAAAATTTATTAAGGGTGTTTAACTAAAGGATTCGTTTCCCGTATTTATAAAAAGCTGCTGTCTATTGGGTTTCTCAAAACAACCGATTAATCTAGTCTGGGATTAATCGGTTGTTCTAAGTTCTTTATTCAAACCGCTTCCTTAATTAACTGCGGTGGTGTGCTTTTTATAAGATCTCTCGTTGCACGATCATCAAAGATCCACGCCTCAATTTCCTTTTTTGGGATCACCAGCGGCATCCGGTGGTGCACCTCCTTCATGGAGTCATTTGCATCAGTGGTTAGGATGACAAAGCGCATCTCCTGACCGGAATATAGGTAAAGTCCCGCCATATAGAGTGCATCCATTCCCTCCTGGCGAAACAAGAACTTCTGTTTCTTACTGTCCCATTCGTAGAACCCAGTCGAAGGGATAATGCAGCGCCGATTTATAAGGCTATCACGAAAGCTCTTTTTCTCAAATGCCGTCTCCGACCTGGCATTAATGATAACACCTTTCTGATTATATTTGGGAAACCCCCACACACTGACCGCAGGAGAAATGATATTCTTTTCCTCCACCAAAATCGGTACCGAATCAGTTGGAAACACTTCCCCGGTTTTCACCTTCTTACTATGCAGTTTCGCATTCAACTTCTCCAAAATTTCCTGCATTTCCTCGCTTTGCTCTACCGTAAAATTATACCTTCCGCACATAAAGCCTCCCATTAATCCTATCATGATATGCGTCACACTCTTATCCTATCACGCCAAATAATAAATTACAATAGAATCGTGCTGTCCATTAAGAGTGCCCAAGCATAGCACTCAGGCACTCTTTTCTTATTGGATAGGAAAGTTCCGAGCTGGCTGTGCTCGGCGCTAGAGTTTCGCAAGCAAAACTCTTTCTTGTCAATTATCTAGCATTTTGGTGGAAATGGGTACGGTCTTCTTCTATCTTCCTGACAGCATAACAGTAATAGAATAATGATTAGTAAGAAATCACAATTACCGTCTCTATCAAACATGGCCTCACCTCCTTTATCACATTATATGAATTCTGTCGAATTATAGTGATTGTTGTCGGCCATTCACATTATGGCAGTTTTTCTTCGGATCCATAAAATACCTGTAAAAAAAGTATTAAAGTTTTCAAAATGCTATTTGACATTTTTGGATTTTAGTTTATGATAAAATATGGTGTGTATTTTTTTGCTTAGATACAGACAATAAAATAAATACCTCGTGCAAAGCAATACGTTTCCTAACGATTGCTTATGAAATATACCGATAACATATATCGAACTACTACTTAAAACGCAAAAACACAGGAGGTAACCATATGAAAACCGGCTTTGACCCACAAAATTATATCGAAGAACAATCCAAATATATATTGGAGCGTGTCCATAATTTTGATAAGCTTTATCTGGAGTTTGGCGGCAAACTAATCGGAGACAAGCATGCAAAACGAGTTTTGCCCGGATTTGACGAAGACGCTAAGATCAAATTGCTGCAGAAGTTAAAAGATCAAGCTGAAATCATAATATGTGTATATGCCGGAGATATTGAGCGCAACAAGCTCCGCGGCGATTTCGGAATCACCTATGACATGGAAGTACTGCGGCTGCTTGATGATCTGCGCAGCTATGGTCTGGAGGTAAACAGTGTTGTTATAACACGCTATAACAAACAGCCTGCCACAACCGTATTTATGAACAAGCTAGAGCGACGTAATATTAAGGTTTACACACATAAAGAAATCCCCGGGTACCCTGCCGATATAGATACCATTGTTAGTGAGAATGGTTACGGCATCAACCCTTACATCGCCACCACCAAGCCCATTGTAGTTGTAACTGCACCGGGCGCAAACAGCGGCAAATTGGCAACCTGCTTAAATCAGCTTTACCATGAATATAAGATGGGAAATGTCGCTGGATATTCTAAGTTCGAGACCTTCCCGGTATGGAATCTCCCGTTAAAGCATCCCGTTAATATCGCATATGAAGCTGCCACGGTAGACTTAAAGGATGTTAATATGATCGATAACTTTCATTTCGAAACCTATCATGAGATTACCGTAAATTATAACAGGGATTTGGAAATGTTCCCTGTCGTAAAACGTATCATTGAGAAAATCACCGGCAATGAATCCATGTACCAATCCCCCACCGATATGGGCGTAAACCGCGTCGGCTTTGGAATTATTGATGATGACGTTGTCAGCGAAGCTTCGAAGCAGGAAATCATCCGCAGATATTTTGCTACCGTCTGTGATTTTAAGAAGGGTCTCCTGGACGAGGAAGCCTTGACCCGTATGAAAGTGATCATGGAAGAGGTTCAATTAAAGCAAGAGGATCGTAGCTGCGTCCTCCCTGCAAGAGAATATGCGGCAAAATTAAAGGATAAGAGTAGCGACAACGAAACCATTGCTGTTATTGCCTTTGAAATGAATGACGGGCAGATCATCACCGGTAAAAGTTCCACTACCATGGACTGCTGCTCCGCCGCCATATTAAATTCCATAAAATATCTGGCCGGTATCAGCGATGAGATCTATCTGTTATCGCCGCTGATCTTAAATACCATCCGCGACCTCAAGGTAAATGACTTGAAAAATAAAATCACTTCTTTGAATGCAAATGAAATTCTAATTGCCCTAAGCATTAGCGCGGTCACCAATCCAACCGCACAGCTTGCCTATGAGAAGCTCTCTCAATTAAATGGTGTCCAGGCTCACTGCACCGTCATGCTGAATAAAAATGATGAGCAGATCTTAAGAAAGCTTGGCATTGACGTAACCTGTGATGCTGTATATCCATCCGAGAATTTATATTACGTATAGACTAGAAGAGGCTGTCGCACTAACGATTAAAAAGGCGCCCAAATAGAACTTGAATGTTTATAACATCAGCTATCTAAAAAGAAGAGTGTGTGAATTATTATTCCATAAAGAGACCGTTTGTCGCCATCGGTACTTAGGTTGTGGCAGATAAATATCTGTCACAGCCTTATGTACCGCTATGAGCGACAACCGAGTGAGAACGTGTCTCTGTCGGATAATAATCACACACTCTTATTAAAAACCTAAAATGTGATAAACATCTTTTCTTTCTCATTTCCTATACAGGAGTAATTTCTGCTTCGCTCCGGATTGTCCTCTGGAATAGAATTTCTCGTCCTGATAATATAATAATAAAAACAGGATAGAGAAGAAGATATTGCATATGTTAGATAATCTGCAACTCATTGATGAAAGAATATTGTTTTTCATTCAGAACAACTTAAAAACCCCTGCGCTTGACCATGTGATGGTAGTTCTAACCTCACTTGGCAACGGAGGGGCTCTTTGGATTTGTATTGCTGTAATCTTAATATTTTCAAAGCATCGTCAAAAAAGCGGTGTTATTCTACTCAGTGCTATTTTTGCCGCCATGTTTCTCGGTGATGATGTTCTAAAGCCGCTCATCGGCAGAATCCGTCCCTGCGATAAATTTCCCGAAGTAGAACAGCTCTTAGTCATACACTCACCGTCCTTCCCATCCGGGCATGCAATGGTCGGATTCGCATCCGCAACGGTGCTGTTTTACTATTATCGACGGTGTGGTATCATCGCTTACCTGATGGCATCCTTAATTGCTTTTTCCAGACTTTATTTCTTTGTTCATTACCCCAGTGACCTTCTTGGCGGCCTTATCCTGGGCGTATTCACTGCCTTATTAACGATTCTTTTACTAAGCCTTATCTATCAACGTATCGAGAAGCTCCATCGGAAGTTTCTTCCCTGATCTATCATTCGTCCTTTAGCGCAATGGCATTCCATGCTTCCGTGTTTACTACAACATCATACTCGGTAGACCACTCGGAATAAAGCTTGGCAAACATTTCATTCCGGCGTTGCTCAATAATATCTTCCTTTACTTGAATGGTTGCATCCTCATTAAAATCCGAAACACAATAAAGGATATGCCAACCGTAATCTGTAGAGATGATACTGCTGACCTCGCCGGTCTTTAAGGTAAATGCCGCCTGTTCGAAGGAGTCACTATATTCTTTTGGTCCTCCCCCTCTGCCAAAGGTATATTCGATCCTCTCTGCCTCCGAATTTGCTTCGGCCAAAGCATGAAAATCATCGGTTTCCTTCGCCTTCTCCCAAAGGTTTTGCACCTTTTGATAAGCCTGTGCCGACTCTTCCTCGGTAAGGTTATCCTTCTTATTGATCAGAATGTGCCAAACGGTAATCTGTTTTGCCTTGGTATCGGACACATTCGTATCTACATTAATGGTCATGTTCTCAAACACTTTATTTGCCAGAATATTATCCGCATAAACTTTTTCCAACAAAGCCTCGGTAATAAAATACCGATCGATATCCTTTACCGCAAGCCCCTCATAATGTTCTTTCGCATAAGCTTTTGCGTCAGCCTGCTCTTCCTCCGATAGGATTATTCCAAGCTTCTCTGCCCGGTCCTTGATGATTTTCAGCTCCGTAATCTGCTTAATAATCTCATCCTTTAACAGGCTGTCAAAGGTTCTCCCGTTCCCGTAGAGATCGACATCCCAGATGTCCTTGCTGTACTCATTTTCATAATTTTGCTCTGCTGATTTTAGATAAACCATGGCTTCGTTGTAATAAACCTTGGTATCACCGACCATCATCATTAATTCACCGGTCGTTACATTTTGATCGTTCTCTTCCTCATCCGTAACTACTTTATAATAAGAGATCTCGGATACCTTTTCCGCCGCATCATAAGAAATATATAATTTCTTGTTCTGTCCAAGGTAATAGTAGGTGATCGAATTATTATCGGCATTTACCGTTTTGGAAATTTCTTTCCCAAATATCCCGGTAAGGATCGGTTCCGCTTCCTTCTGATTCATGCCGATCTTTACACCACACACCAAATAGTCTTCTGAATTTAAAAGTGTCAAAGAAGCGATTTCTCCGCCGGGAGCGATTACCTGAACGACACCCTCCATCACATAGACATCATTACTTGCCAACGTTAAATTAGCTCCGGTTCCCTTTTCAAAGGCAGCAATGGAGCTGCCGATATAGCTCGTTAATTCATAGCGTTCCTCGCCTAATCTGCATGCGGAAAGCACCAGAAACATCAATAGCACCGGAACTAATATCTTAAATTTATGAAAGGTGAATCGGTTTTTTAATCCACCTTGTAGATTTTTTCTTCCTCTCATTTTAAGTTCCCCTTCATATAGAAACGCCTATCCTTATGCGCTTTCCCATCTTGTCCATTTTATTGTAAATTGCTCCCTACTACTTGTCAAGGAGGAATGCTTATTCCTTCTTTCCTTTCTCTTCCAGAAGCAGTTTAAAATCTTCCAACAGCTTCTTAAGGTTTGTGAAGATATTCATATTGTCTGATTTTTCCTTCGGATTACCTGGCAACCGGTATACGAAATAAGGATTTGCCTGCGGTACAAGCTTTAAGCTGTTCTGATATTTGATCAAAAGCTCCGGAAATTT
Source organism: Lachnospiraceae bacterium (assembly GCA_015057615.1). Lineage (GTDB taxonomy): Bacteria > Bacillota > Clostridia > Lachnospirales > Lachnospiraceae > Mobilitalea. The sequence continues at coordinate 10,337 of SVEA01000012.1, forward strand.
CTCCACAGCAAGCTTCGCCTTTGGATACATGGTAAGCGTTACCTCATTTCCCTTCTGCACCAGGTTTGTTACATATACGCTGTGACAGATGGATTTGATTAACGCAATATTTAAAAGATTGTTCACTGCATTTGGGAGATCACCGAACCGGTCTGCCAGCTCCTCCTGCATATCCATAAGCTCTTCCTCATTTTCAATCTCGGCGATCCGCTTATAGATGTCCAGTTTCTGAACCTCATTTTTAATATAGGTAGCCGGAATAAAAGCATCCATGTCCATATCCACCGTTGTTTCAAAGGCTTCCTCCTCGATTTCCTCACCCTTCATGGATTTTACCGCTTCGTTTAACATCTTGCAATATAAATCATAGCCTACGGCCTCCATGTGTCCGCTCTGCTGCGCTCCCAAGAGGTTGCCTGCACCGCGGATCTCCAAATCCCGCATGGCGATCTTAAAGCCGGAACCAAGCTCGGTAAATTCCTTGATTGCATGCAGTCTCTTCTCCGCTATCTCCTTTAACATCTTATCCCTTTTATACATAAGAAATGCATAGGAAGTGCGGTTGGAACGTCCTACCCTGCCGCGGAGCTGGTATAGCTGCGATAGTCCCAAACGGTCTGCATCATCAATAATAATCGTATTTACATTAGAGATATCCATACCGGTCTCGATAATGGTCGTTGAGACCAATACGTCGATTTCTCCGGAAATAAAATCATACATAATCTTCTCTAATTCCCGTTCATGCATCTGTCCATGGGCAAATGCTACGTTTGCCTCGGGCACCAGCCCGGCAACCGTATTGGCGACTTCATCAATTCCGTTCACCCGGTTATATACATAGTAGACCTGCCCGCCTCTCGCAAGCTCCCGGTTGATGGCTTCCCGGATAATCTCCTCATTATGCTCCAGCACATAGGTTTGAATCGGCAGACGGTCCACCGGCGGTTCATCCAGTACGCTCATATCCCGGATACCGACTAGACTCATATGAAGGGTTCTGGGAATCGGGGTTGCCGTTAAGGTAAGCACATCCACATCCCTTTTAAACTGCTTGATCTTTTCCTTATGGGTAACACCAAAGCGCTGCTCCTCGTCGACAATCAACAGACCCAAATTCTTAAATTTTACATCGGCAGAAAGAACACGATGGGTTCCCACGAGGATATCTAAGCTTCCCTTTCGCAGGCGCTCCAAGGTTTTCTTCTGCTCGGAGGCAGAACGAAAGCGGGATAGGACATCCACACTGACCGGAAAGTCCTTCATCCTCTGCACCAGGGTATTATAATGCTGCTGTGCAAGAATGGTGGTAGGTACCAGGAATATGACCTGCTTTCCGTCCGTGACCGCCTTAAATGCTGCCCGGATAGCAATCTCTGTCTTGCCATAGCCGACATCCCCGCAGATCAGCCGGTCCATAATCTTTTCGCTTTCCATATCCTGCTTGGTATCTTCTATGGCATTCAGCTGATCATAGGTCTCTTCATAGGGGAAGGCTTCCTCGAACTCCTTCTGCCAGACAGTATCAAGGCTGAATCGGAACCCTTTCTTTTCCTGCCTTTGTGCATAGAGCTCCACCAGCTCCTTCGCAATTTCCCGAACGGCGCCTCTTACCCTGGCTTTCGTATTCTTCCATTCAACCGAATTTAATTTATTCAGCTTGGGCTTTCTCCCCTCGGAACCGGAATATTTCTGTATCACATCCAGGCCTGTTGCAAGAACATACAACACGCCTCCCCCGCCGTATTCAATTTTAATATAGTCCTTTGTTACCTTTTCCACTTCGATCTTTTCAATACCGCGATAAATCCCAAGGCCATGATTTTCATGAACCACAAAATCCCCGGGCGTAAGCTCCGTAAAGCTTTGTATTTTCTTACCCTCATAGGCAGATTTTTTGCGTTTTTTCTTCTTTTCACTCGTAAAGATATCACTTTCCGAGATGATAACCAACTTAATCAGCGGATATTCAAAGCCTCTTCGAAGACTTCCATATGCCACCATAATCTCACTGCTTTGCAGCTCCCGATTCATATCTTCACTATAGAAAGCATTCAGGTCAAAATCACGCAGATCCTCGCTGAGACGCATTGCCCTTGTTCGGGAGCCGGAGAGCAGGATAACCCGGTATTTATTCCTTTTCCACCGTTCCAGGTCCTTAACAAGGACTTCAAAGTTATTGTTATAAGAGGGAACGGATTGCACGGTAAAATCATATTTTCTCTTCGGAGTAATCGGTACGTTTTTTGCTTCCATCGTACTGAGTAGGATGGAAGCCTTTCTGGAAAGCAGGGATAGTATCTGCTTATAACCAAAGATAACATCCATTTGCCCGGGAAGAATATACCCCTTCTCAATACGTCCGATCATGCTTTCCCGAAATTCAGTCTCTACCGCTTCCCCTTTCTCCACCAGCCTGCCCGGTTCATCTAAGAAAAACAGGGTATCCTCGTTATCAAAATAATCAAAAAAGCTCACCGTCTGGTCAAAGAAATAACCGATATAGCTTTCCATTGCCACAGAGCCCTGAAATTCCACCAGATTCTCTTTAAATTCCTCAATAATATTCTGTATTCTTGCAGACTCTTCCGTCTTAAACTGTTCCCGTAATTTCTTTACATACTGCTTCTTTTCCTCTTCCAGTTTACGAAGACCTTCACGAATCCGATTCTCATCCGGAATAATTTCTGCTGCCGGATAAATCACCAGCTCCTCTACCTGCTCTATGGAACGCTGGCTGTTTACTTCAAAGGTGCGAATGGAATCGATCTCATCCCCCCATAGTTCTATACGGTAGGACACTTCCTCCGTAAGGGGAAAGATATCGATAATACCGCCGCGGACGGCAAATTCGCCCGGGTTCTCTACCTGCCCCTGCCTCTCGTATCCAAGGTGAACCAGCTCTGCACTTAACTTTGGCAGTTGAATGATGGAATCCATCCGCACCTTAATAATGCGGTTCTTCATCATCGTCAGCGGCAGCAGCCGGTCCATTCCGCCGTCCAAAGTAACAATAATGGTAGCCTTCTTCTTCTCAAGAAGACGACGCAATACCCTTAACCGATCTCGGACAATCGCATTTCCATGGATATCCGCACTGTAGAAAATAATATCCTTAGCCGGATAAAGAAATACATCCTTGTCATATAAACGGTAGTCCTCATAGATCTCCTTTGCCTTAATATCACTGTAGGTTACAATCACTTTATAAAGGAAATCTTCTCCCAAACTATAGGAGAGATGACATTTCTGGGAATCAATACAGCCGGTAACTTGTACCGGCAAGGTTTTCCTTATAATATTCTCTCTGATATCGTTATATTCCTTTAATTCCTTCAGAGGTGCTACAAAGGTATTCAAGTTAAATCCTCCTAACAAGTCTAATGTTTGCCGGCAACTTGCTATTTTTTCCTGTTATATCTATTCATGGCTTCCTCAATTCCGGAGGTAATCATAATTTTACACGCCTCCGAAACATCCTTCAATGCTTCCCGGATAACCTGCTCTTCCTCTCCGTGGAATCTTGACAATACATAATCTGCCAGATCCCAATCAGCCGGCTTGTCTCCGACACCAACCTTAATTCTGGGAAATTCCATCGTGCCCAAATGCTGAATGATGCTTTTTATTCCATTATGGCCGCCAGCACTCCCTTTTTTTCGAATCCTAAGCTGACCGATATCCAGACTGATATCGTCATAAATTACAATAACCTCCTCCGGAGATACCTTATAATAATCTACCAGCTCCCGTACACTTTCCCCGCTCAGGTTCATATAGGTCAAAGGCTGTGCAAGGATAACCTTCTCTCCCTCAATATATCCGCTTCCGCAGATTGCCTTGTGCTTTTTAAAATCAAGGGGAATCCGATATTCATCAGAAATACGCGTAATCGCATCCCAGCCAATGTTATGCCTGGTTGCCTGGTATTTTTCTGTTGGATTTCCCAATCCTATTATAATATGCATACGTTATTCATGCCTTTCTAATACATTTATATAGAAAACAATCCTTGATATGAGTATCAAATCCCTCATGCGTTTGCCGCACCACTATGAATGAAAACTGGTTACTGACACTTTTTGGTTTATTAGTTACTTTATTTTGGTTATAATCAATACCATACAGTAGTGAGATCGAA
>SVEA01000124.1 GCA_015057615.1 Lachnospiraceae bacterium
TATGTACTATTACGTACTTCAATCCAAGTATTGCGTTTTTGCAATGCTTTGCGGAACTGCGTGTTACGAATGAAATATATTTCATATTACTTATCAATGCATAAATTGTGTAAATTGATGAAGTTAGTTTTATAAATCAGCTTTTGATACTTAAATCAAATATATTAGCTTTCTTTTTCTTATCTCTATAACGATATCAGTTTATCATTCCAATTTTTATTAATCAAGCAGCAAACTAACGCTGCCAACCAAAAAAAGTGCCGTAAACCTTTTTTAATCCGGTTTACAGCACCTTTTCGCCCCTTAGGAAACCACCACTTTAAAGAGGTTAATGGCATATGCATTTATCCTTTTAATTTGATTAATTTGTTTCACTCTTTAATGCATCTAGTATATTTTCATTGCGTATTTTACTCATCGAATACAGCATGCTGACAAACACGACAAGGAATACACTGAAAGAACTGATTACCATGCTTGTAACCGGAAGACGGAACGGCATTTCGACTCCACGATTAACACTTTGGTAGATCAGGTAGGTAATTCCTACGGATGCCGGAAGCCCATAGATCAATGCTTTTAACCCATAAAACGCACATTCAAAATTAAGCATTTTATTAAACCCATGCTGTGTCATTCCCACAGATTTTAACATTGCAAATTCCCGGCGCCTTAGGTTCACGTTCGTTGATATCGTGTTAAAGACATTGGCTATCGTAATCAGTGAAATCAGTACAATAAAACCATAGGAAAATACGGATATAACCATGATGATATTGCGGTTTGCCTGCAAGGATTCTGCCAAATTAAACAGGTTTGCGGTCGGCAGCTTTGCTTCTATGAGAAGCTTCCGGATACTCTCCTCCGCCTGCTTTGGATTCTTCGCTGAGAAATACATCGCACTCATCCACTCACTATCCTCTATTTTCGCATAAGCTTCCTTACCTTGCTCATCGACAATCATAAGCAGAAAACTTCCCGCAGCATAATCCTCTACACCATATGGTGCGATATCAGCATATGCTCCTATCGCGATATCCATTGTCCCCTGTTGATTCTCATCCACATCATAGGTAATCGGCAGACTGCGTACGGTCTTATCCTTTAAAATGTTTTTGTTTAAATACCTTTGCTCGTCATGGTTGTAATAATGCTGCCGATCGATTAAGATTCCTGTTGGCGACTTTGGATTCGTAAATTCTTCTTCGGAAAGCCCCAATTTATCAATATACTCCATAAAGGTAGCATGATCGACACTTTGGATCGAGACTAGAGTTGAAACTTCTCCGTCCTCAGATACCTCCCCCTGCTCCATCCTTGTGTTATAGTACTCATCTTCCACATAATCTCTTGGTAAATTTGCGGTTACAGAAACGCTATCTATTATCGAACCCTTCTGTATTCCGTCAAGAGCAAGGATATCCTGATATACCTTTTCCTTGCTGCTATCGACCTCCTGGTCATTTTCATAAGAATTGATATTATAGACGATATCATACTCCATATCCTCATAAACATCCGTAACACTACCCTTAAGATACGAAGCAAAGGACGATGCCGCAACAAATAAAACGACACTGACAAATAAGGAAATTACCGTTGTTCTGTAGCGCCCGCGGTTTCTTTTGAAATTCTTTAATGCCAGATCCCCTTCCATTCCAAACAGCTTTCTAACAAGCTTCGAAGTTTTTACCTGCCTGGCAGCTAATTTAATATCGCTGGTCTGTCTTATGGCATCCATTGCGGATACTTTTCTGCTTCGCCTAGCCGGTATATAAACAGATAGAAGGATTGTAATCAATGCAACGATAACAGCTACGATTATCGCTGGAACAGAAACTGCCAAAGAGAGTGAAACGGAGGATTCGTAAGCCAGGAAACTATTTAAGGCATCCTTCAGCAAATATAAGGTTATTCCAATCCCGGCGATACCGGAAATCACTCCGATGGGAATACCGATCCCTGCGATCACAAACGATTCATAGGTAACCGAATTCATTCGTTGTTTTCCGGTGGCACCGATGCTGGATAGCAGTCCGAACTGCTTTTTTCTTTCACTGACAGAAATAGCAAAGGAATTGTAAATCAACGAAATGGATCCAACCATAATTAAGGAAATAAGAATCGTACCCAAACTGTATAAAACCCTATTAAAACTATTATTATTACTAATTCCCATGTAGAGGAGCAGTTCCTCATTTTCTTTGCAAATTGCACCCTTATACTCCTTGCGAATTCTTTCCATCAGCGTATAGATATCCCTGGGATGTTTCGTTTTATAGTAAACACTTAAGATATCTTTTTCCTGGACATCCTCCATATTTAATTTTGTAAATAAGGTATAGCCCGGACTCGAATAACCCTCCAACTGAAAGGAGGTACGTTTGCAAATACCAACTACCGTAAATGTTCTTTCCTTTGTAATATCAAGCTTCTCGGGCTCCCCCTCCTCCGGCGTAGAATACCCGGCTTGATCAAGAATTGCCGTACCGTCTTCAAAAACCCGCTGTCCTAACTCCAGGGTTAAGGTGTCTCCAATTTTATATTCCACACCACCGTTGGTATAGATATGTTCGGATATCACTACCTCATTGCCGTTCTGCGGTAAACGACCCTCCAAAAGCCGTATCGGTAAATGGGCAAATGCCTGCTCCTGTATTTCCAAGACATGTAGATATGGCTTATATTCATTCCGGCTCTCCGGCAAATATGCAAAGCCATCGCTCTTAACCGCTACGACGTCCTTTAGTTCTTTGTCCTTACGCAGTTGCTGATAATCGGAGGAATCGACGTTCTGAACCACTCCATGCCAATCACCCTCTGACTCAACGGTATAATTTAGAATATACGCCTGCATACTGGATATAAAAGTCGTAACCGCTGTAATCATAGCTGTTGATAATATGACACCAATAATCGTAACGATCGTTCTTGTTTTATTCTTTCGCAAGCTTTTTGCGGTGATTTTATTCATAATATTCATTCTCTGATCACCTCATCCTTAGCAATTTTACCATCCTCGATACTAATGATTCGGTCGGCCTGCAAGGCAATTTTTTCATCATGGGTAATAACAATTAGCGTCTGATTATATTTTTTGTTATATAATTTCAGGAGACTGATGATCTCGTCGCTGTTTTTACTGTCAAGATTCCCCGTCGGCTCATCGGCTAATACAATTGCCGGATTATTGATCAGGGCTCGTCCGATGGAAACTCTCTGCTGCTGTCCACCGGATAACTGATTGGGCAGATGATCCACCCTCTCCTTTACACCTAAGACCGTTAACAGCTCCTCCAGATTCTGCTGATCTACTTTCCTTCCATCCAGCAGCAGAGGCAGTGTGACATTCTCTTCAATGTTAAGAACCGGAATCAGGTTATAGAATTGATAGATCAATCCGATCTGCCTGCGACGAAAGATTGCCAGCTGAGATTCATCCAGCCGGTAAATATCTGTACCATCGATCAATACCTTTCCCGATGTGGGGCGGTCTACCCCGCCAAGCATATGAAGCAGTGTTGATTTACCGGAGCCGGAAGGCCCGATCACTGCGATAAACTCTCCTTTTTCAACGGAGAAGGAGACATGATCCAATGCGGTAACCGCAGTATCTCCTTTTCCATATACCTTTGTTAAATTTTCTACTCTTAATATTTCCATACATGTACCTTAACCTTTCACCAAAGTTGATAACGATAAGTCTATCCTATGGTAGTGACAATGCGGTGACTTTTATAGTGACAATATTGTCACTTAAGCGAATCCTTTTATAAGCCGGTCACATCACATAACCGATTTATACAAATGAATGGCGAAAGAACTCCCTTTTCCGATCTTACTATTTACCCGGATATCCCCCTGCTGACGGCGCAGGATACTATACGACATTGCAAGCCCAATTCCCACACTGTCCGGTGAAGAATTCTTTCCCCGGTAGAATCTAGTAAAGATGTGAGGCAGATCCTCTTTACTGATCCCGGCTCCGTTATCGGTGATAATAATTTCAGAATAGAGCGGATTATCCTTTACATCGATCTGAATCTTTCCGCCCTTTGGTGTATGCTCAATACAGTTCTTAAGAATATTAATCAGCGCTTCGGTTGTCCACTTGATATCGCATAAAATGACCTCCTCCTTCTGGTTTACCGAGCAGGAGATTTCCTTTAGCTCCATCGGGATAAGTAAAGGCTGTAAGACATTTTTAATTAATAAACGGGCTGGAATCTTCTCCTGCTTCATACGAACCACCCCGGCGTCCAGCTTAGACATCTTAAGAAGGGAGGAAACCAGCCACTCGATTCGCTCCAGCTGCATGTAGATCTGAGAGGTGAATTCCTGCCGCTTTTCTTTGGTAAGGTTGTCCTCTTTCAATAGATCCACCATAACCATCATGGAGGTCAGCGGTGTTTTCAGCTGATGCGAAATATCTGCCATCTGATTCGCCAGAAGATATTTCTCCTTTTTCAGCTGCTCATTATATTCAGACAGCATTAACGTCACCTTATAAATCTCACTTTTTAAGATACTTAATTCCCCTTCTGCATTGTCCCGGATATCTAAGGAATGTTCCCCGTTACTGATCCTTCTTAAATAATCCGCCAGCTTTGCGATTTGTTCGAACCTTTTTCTTGTATTCACATAGAAAATAATGCATAGCAGCAGAATCGTAATCAGAACAAGAATCCCGGTCCATAGGCTGATCCAAAAACCAAGGGGAACCAAAACAGCAGAGGCAATCAGGATTTCGATTGCAAGATATTTAATTTCTTTATTTCTTAATAGGAACATATCATAAGCTTCCCTTTCTAATCGTATTCTTCTCGGTCGATTTTCCCGCCGTTTAATCATGATAGCTGATAGCCCAAGCCGCGAACCGTTTTAATAATAGCGGGATTCTGCGGATCCTCCTCGATTTTCTCCCGAAGTCTTTTTATATATACCGTTAAAGTATTGTCATTTACAAAATCTCCAGACACATCCCAGATACTTTCGAGCAGCTGATTCCTCGTGACGATATGTCCTTCATTATTAATCAACGTCAGAAAAAGCCGGTATTCCAGTGCCGTCAGAAAGACATCGTTACCGTCTTTCTTTACTTTGCCCTCCGCAACATTCACCGTCACATTCCCATATTGCAGCAGTGCATCCCCTCCTGTCGTTTTTACTGACCGGCGAAGGACACTGCGGATACGGGATTGCAGCTCCCGAATTCGAAACGGTTTTGTGATATAATCATCGGCACCAATATCCAGCCCTAGGACCACACTTCCCTCGTCATCCCTGGCAGTCAGAAAGATGACCGGGGTATCCCCTTGTATTTTCAACTTCTTGCAGATATCAAACCCGTTTCCATCCGGCAGGGAGACATCCAGAAGTGCAATATCATATTCTTCCAAAGCGATCCTTTCCATGGCAGAGGCAGCACTGCTGCAAACGGTCACTTCATAATTCTCCTGCTGCAGGGAATACTCCAGTCCCATGGCAATCGCGGTATCATCCTCCACTAACAGGAGCTTCTTTTTCTCTGTATTCATACTTGATCTATTCATCCTCTCAACTGCTTTATCTTTTATTCATGAAACCATGATATGGATGTCATAAGTCATAGAAAAAATAAACATGAATAGGAGCGCATATATATTCAGATTGGCTAAGACCGGCTGACGACGGCCGCTTATATTCGATTTGAGACTCAGGGAAAATAGAGCCTCCTTGCGCGATATTTTCACTAAGTCTTGAGGCTCGAAGGAGAATATGCCAAGTCAGGTAAGGCAGCCAAATGAATATATATGAGATCCTATTCATATCAAAATCTTAAAATAGCTTATGACACTCATATCAACCATTATACTATTGTAAAAACCCGCACGCAAGCTTTTACAATGCGGGCTTATTGGGGGTGCATTTACATCGTTTTGCAACAATCCCCAATAAGCCAGACAGTAGTATCTATGCTAAGATGTCACGGATGAAAAGTATTTCTGGAGGCATTGGCGGATTTCCTCGGTATCTTTATATTGGTGCGCCGTTCCCATCATGGTTATTATGCTACTCAGGGCAGTGATCCGGACCGGATCGGCGGATTTCGTTTCTTTGGCAATCTCCGCGACGATTCGGTTCGGATGATCCCGGTTTGCTTCCACCCGGACGACGATACAATCATAGCCGGTTTCTTCCGTAAGTCTTCTTGTCAGATTATTTACCACGGTCCCCGGCGGGCATAATCCGGGAAATATACGATTTGGAACTTCAAGCTTCTCGATCTTCTCCTCATTCCAGCACCCTTTGTCCGGAGAGGCAAGCCCGGTCGTAACCGCATTGGTATATTCACAGCACTTTACTCCGCTTAGCAGGTAGGTTAGATAATCCGCGGCAAAAAGAATATTGTCCGCCCGTTCAAAATAGTCTGGATGCTTCTCCTTAACTGCCATGAGCTGTCCAGCCGTGTCGGAATTCCGGGAAGAAACCACATTTCCAATTTGCTGATTTTCTGTATCCAGAAGTACAAAATCGGATCCCCAGGCGCTGACTCCGATAAAGATTGGAAGCTTTCCTATCTCCCAGCATTTTCTTAATCCAAGAACTACCTCTTGAAATATCCGTTCCATATTCCAGTATAGTTCACCGTCTTTTTCTTCTGCTTCATTCTCAAAACAATGAACTTCCTCCAGTTTTAATGCTCCATCCTCAAGATAGCCCATGATCTGATGTCCCGCTGAAGTTCCGATATCGATCGACATATAGTAACCAGCCATATATGTTACCCTCACTTTACACTAACCCTTTTGTTCTATCATAGTAAAAAAGGATTAAAAAAAGAACATGAAAAACCCTCGGATCCGTATCGTTTCCGTAGGAGGGTTTTCATGTTTAATTGAGCAACCGTTTGAAGTCTATGCCACTTTAGACCACATGTTTTGTGGTCTTATGTACCATTACGTACTTCAATCCAAGTATTGCGCTTTTTGCAATGCTTTCCGGGACTGCGTGTTAAAGATTGCCTTGGCAAACTCTCCCGCCGAACGCGTTCTGCCGCAGGTAGATAAATACCTTACACGCGAGTGCGCCTCCTTAGCGGAGCGTTTTTTGTCGTATAGGACGCAATTTCCTATACGATAAAATAGGTTCCTATTATTACTTATAAATACATAAATTGTGCAAATTGACGAAGGTGGTTTATAAATCAGCTTTTATTATGAAAACGTCTCTTTGTTAGCAAAAAGACGCAACAATCCCCCCCTATGAAGCTTTTTCATAGTTTTTATGGATTTAGATAGCA
>SVEA01000125.1 GCA_015057615.1 Lachnospiraceae bacterium
CTTCGATGCTGGCGGAAGAGGATAGTCCCGAGCTGTTCGGAATATTGCCATAATAAACAATATCAAATCCGTGCTCTACCTTGTAGGAATGCTCCCCAAGAGCCCACAGAACTCCCTTCGGATAATTTGCCCAATCATCCTCTCTCTTATAAACCAAATCATCCAAGGAAGAAGTAAGAATGCCTTTATCAGTGAAATTCATGGAATAAAAGCGCAGCTTACGATCCTTACGTAACCGTACTGCCGCATAGGTACCAATTGTCAATGCACAGGGAAATACATGTCCGCCATTGTAATCGGTATGCTCTCCGATCAGGTTCACTCTTCCCGGTGCAAAAAATACTTTAACGCCTTCTGTGTCTTGAAAGACTTCTTGAAAATACTTTAACATCGTCTCTTTCATCATTGATTTTCCCCATTCCTTTTCCAATATTTCTTGTAACAAAGCAAGTAGTTACTGTTCACACATGGGTAAAGTCTGTAATATGATTTCGACAAATGATATCCGATAAGGAGTATTTGCATTCGTTGGTACTTTGGCTCTGTATTTTGGAGCCTTATGTACCATTACGTAATGCAACTAAGCGAAAGCGTCTCCGATTCGGATACGTTTGACGAAATCATAACATGGTATACATGGTGGGTGTGAACAATAACAGCAAAAAGCAGCTGTTCAAAAGCTTCTCGCCCTCTATTCTACCATAGAAGAAGTCAGATAAAAAGGGGCGATTTTATATATAAGGATAAGGTAGAACCTACTCATTTATAAAACAAATTCGTATATTCTGCTAGCGTATCCGCAATCTAATAAACATAGACAGAGTCTTCTATTATCTTATGGATTATTATCACATACTTTTTATATATTACCATTCGGTATTCTCTTTCATCAAGCCATTTATCCGGTGTTAAGGAACCGGAATCTGGGAACTCCTCCAAACGTTCCACCGCGTCTAAAATATGGTCAAGATTTTTAGCGCCGTTCCTACATCAAACTGCACTGTATAATAGTCTTCAATTCTCTTCAAATCCTCCCAGGCAGACGGAAGGATTTCTATCCTATGTTTCATCAAAACGCTCTCTTAATGCTTTTCTTGCTTCAGAAACACGCATGGTTTTTGCTCCGCTAAGACGCTTCTGTTCTGCCTGCAGCACTCTCGACCGAAGTTCTAATATTTGCTCCCGTTTTTCAAAGACGTCAATGCTCATCAGCCCCAGATCACCTTCCCCATTTTTCGTTATATAAATAGGTTCTTTTGTCTCTTTTGCCAGATTGGAAATCGTTGTATAGTCGTTTCTCAATGTCGCAGATGCTTTAATAATCATACCTTGCACACTTACTTTCACTCATTCCTTTCATATCATTATTTTATATCCCTTTTTTTTATAAAGTAAATAGTTTCTAAGGAACCTCTATTAATGAAGCTGTAAAAACAAAAGAAAGAGGGTCCATAATCTTCCTCACACACCGATCGAAAGAAATATTATTTCCTTCAATCAGTATATCATAGAAAAACCATAGACCCTTTTACATTCACATAATCCCCGTCTTATCCGGGGGTGTGCAATATAATATATCATTTTATTTCATCAATCTCTTTAAGAAACTCTTATGGTATGGACATCTTCCTATAGAAACTATACCCATTCATAATAGCGCTTCCTAAGAGCTTAGATAATTTCTCATATTTTTTAGTGCGGATTTCTCCAGTCTGCTGACCTGTGCCTGGGAAATATTAATTTCCTGTGCGACCTCCATCTGTGTTTTTCCATCAAAGAAGCGAAGCTTTATAATGTTATGCTCCCTTGGTGATAATTTGCTCATTGCCTCCTTTAAGGAAATTTCCTCGATCCAATTCTCCTCCCGGTTCTTCTTATCACTCACCTGATCCATGATGTAAAGCGCATCTCCGCCCTCAACATAAACCGGGTCATATAGGGATACCGGACTTTGGATTGCATCTAGGGCATATACAATATCTTCCTTGCTGATACCGATCTCTTCTGCAATTTCATTAATGGTAGGTTCCTTTTCGTTCTTTTTAACCAGGGCTTCCTTCGCATAGATTGCTTTATAAGCAGTGTCTCTTAAAGACCTGCTGACACGGATTGCATTATTATCCCGCAGATATCTTCGAATTTCTCCGATGATCATCGGTACGGCATAGGTAGAAAATTTAACGTTCTGTGTTACATCAAAATTATCAATCGCCTTCATCAGGCCGATGCAGCCGATTTGAAATAAATCATCGACATTTTCATTACTATTGGAGAACCTCTGAATGATGCTGAGAACCAGTCTTAGATTCCCTTTGATATAGAGTTCTCTAGCCTCCTTATCTCCATTTAATATGCGTTGAAACAATTCTTCCTTTTCATTGTTTTTTAACAATGGCAGCTTAGATGTATTAACACCGCAAATCTCAACCTTATAAAGAGCCATAACGAAACCTCCGAATCATATCTTTTTCCTTACAAGACGATTGATTCGTTTCTACGATACGAATATCGGTCTTGTGATTATAATGATTCACGTTTTGACTCATGTTTATACGAAGATCAGGAAAGAAATAATTTCCATTCCATTTCTTTACTCAAAGCGCACCATTTCTTTTTTTAACCGCTTAATTATTTTTTTCTCCAAACGAGAGATATAGGATTGCGATATTCCAAGAAGATCAGCCACTTCCTTCTGGGTTCTCTCATTACCGTCATCGGTATTTAAGCCAAACCGCAAATCCACGATAATTCGTTCTCTGTCCGACAGCTTCGACAATGCCTTTTTAAGCAGCTTCCGATCCACCTCTTCCTCAATATTACGGTAAATCACATCCTCTTCCGTTCCCAAAATATCCGACAGAAGCAGTTCATTGCCGTCCCAGTCAACGTTCAGCGGCTCGTCGATGGAAACCTCCAACTTCGTCTTATTGTTGCGTCTTAGATACATTAAAATCTCATTCTCAATGCACCGGGATGCGTAGGTTGCCAGCTTAATATTTTTATCTGGATTAAAGGTGTTGATCGCCTTAATCAGCCCGATGGTTCCGATGGAGATCAGATCCTCCACCCCTACCCCGGTATTATCAAATTTTTTTGCTATGTAAACAACGAGACGCAAATTATGTTCTACGAGGATGGATTTCATTTCCGCATCCTGTTCGGTTCCCAATCCGCTGATTACTTCCGCTTCCCGTACCGAATCCAGCGGCGGTGGAAGGACTTCTGCGCCACCGATGTAATGAATTTCTCCCCTCTGCCCGAATATAATTGCCCGAAGATCCGGGATCATCCGAAACTGAAACTTATTTGGTATTGATAACTTTATAAGCATAGATAAACCTCCCATATTTTTGCTTCCCTTTAAATTATAAAGCTGTGTCAGAGACATCTCCTTCAAAGGCCTCGTCACAGTAACCCCTTATGCAAAATCACCTGATACTTATTGTTTAAGGAAAGTAAGTTATCACTGATTGCAGCGGTTACCTTTTCGTTACAAATGGTTTCTTTCCCTGTGTGTATCATAACCTTATCCAGATTAATTCCCATCAGCACCCCTGCCTTTCCAATGGACTGGTAAGGGATGAATCTTAGACGAAGCATATGCTCCTTCCTAATATTCCATTGCTCGGTATCATAATTGTTCCCCTCCAGATATTCTTTTGCTTTCTCAATATCCGTGCAAAATTCCGACGAAAGAAGATCCTTTAGCAGCGAATCCTGGATCACCATTACCGGCCGTTTATAAATCGGATCAAAGAGACAATTTCCGGAATCCATCAATCCCTTCGTGTGAATGCATCGGTCAAATAGAACCAGATCCACATCATAGGTTTCCAGTGTATTTCTTTGGTACCAGCGTAATATCCAAAGAATCATAAGCATAATCGGCATCACGATAAGAAACATGAGGAGGACAAATTTCCATGATATATTACTGAAGGCCATCCCTTTCCCCAGATTCACCATGAACATTCGAAAGCCTGTGTAATAATATATGGAATTTATCATACCGCCGACAAAATATGTAATCAGGTACAATACAATTGTCTGCTTTAAAAGATCCGCTGCCTGAAGCTTTCCGAAGGAAATTCGAATCATCAGAATCGAGGCAACAACATACATCAATAAAAATCGTATCACCGCATTCATCCATGGAAGAATACCATTGATAGCTGCGAATATTCCTCCGACGGCAGCCGCAATCAATAGTTTTGGCAGGCTGCTGCTTTTTTTATTCACCAGCTTTAATAGGAAAAGCAGGATGAAGTCAATGAAAAAATTCAGGATAAAGATAATGTCCGGGTAAACCTCAAGGTACAAATTTCACCTCCAATAAAAGATCTGTCATCCTTTGCAATTTCATGCTCCAAGGTATATCCCGATTATAACTTGTTAGTGTTCCAGAATATGTCAATTCCTGGAGCCCAATTCAGGGTTTTCGTTTACTTTTTTTTACAGTTTCTTGGTTTATCTTCTTCAATGGCACAAAAAAAGCCGTCATGCTATTTCGTTAGAAATAATATGACAGCCTTAATCTCTTATGTATTATTCTTTTTCTATTTATTGTGGCGGTTCTTCTGTAAAAACTCAGGAATTTTAATTCCGCTGGGATCCGTATTCGTATTTGCCGGAGCCTTTGCCGGCTGACTTATCGGCTTTCTTAAGGGATCCGTATAGTAGTTTGTCGGGTTACTTTGCTTTACCTGATTCGACGGATTATTAAAGGTGCTTCCAAAAGAAGAGTAATTCTTATTGTAGTTAAATTCCGGCTTTGATTGCGAATACATACTGCTTCCCGTGGAGGTACGTCGGAGGAAATCCGGTGTCTTCACCATTTCCTTACTTTTTCCTTCCAGTCCGGTAGCAATAACCGTGATCGTAGCCGTATCCTGATTGGTATCATCGTACATCGCACCAAAGATAATGTTCGCAGCTTCCCCAGCCAGCTCCTGCACCATCGTAGCTGCATCATTTGCCTCAATCAAGCTGATATCACCGGATATATTAATAATCACATGGCTTGCTCCCTGAATGGTTGTCTCAAGCAGCGGGCTGGTAATTGCCTGCTTCACAGCATCAATGCATTTATCATCGCCGGATCCTATACCGATTCCGATATGTGCAATTCCCTTATCCTTCATAACGGTCTGTACGTCTGCAAAGTCCAGATTAATTAGGCCGGGCACATTGATCAGATCAGTAATTCCCTGAACACCCTGCTGTAATACTTCATCTGCTTTTCTTAACGCATCCGGCATCGTTGTTCTTCGGTCTACAATTTCCAATAATTTATCGTTCGGAATTACAATTAAGGTATCCACATGTTCTTTTAATCGTTCGATACCGCTGATCGCATTGGACATACGGGTCTTTGCTTCAAATTTAAACGGTTTTGTAACAATGCCTACCGTTAGGATGCCCATATCCTTAGCAATCTGAGCTACCACAGGTGCAGCACCGGTTCCGGTTCCGCCGCCCATACCACAAGTGACAAAAACCATATCTGAGCCCTGAATGATCTCCGTTAATTGTTCCTTGCTTTCTTCCGCAGCCTTTTGCCCAATCTCCGGTTGTGCTCCCGCACCGAGTCCTTTCGTAAGTTTTTCTCCTATCTGAACACACTGCGGCGCTTTACAGCTCTTTAAATGCTGCTTGTCCGTATTGACACAAATAAATTCAACACCCATGATGTTCTCTTCTATCATTCGATTAACGGCGTTATTACCTGCTCCTCCTACCCCAATTACAAGTATTTTTGCAGATGCGTCCGCCTCATTTGTTCTTATTTCAAGCAAGGTCAATTCCTCCTTCATCGTAATCTTTACTAATATCTACGCTTTAAATTTCCCTATCATAGCTTGTCCAATTTTCGTTCAAAAACCACATCATAATGGGATTAATTTAAAACCCAATACAATTTCTGGTGGCTCTTTCATCCTACTATATATAATATCTTTAAATTCCCAAATAATCAAGCATAATTTTGAAATATTATCATTTATTTACGACAATTCCATCGAATTTATGCAAAATAGGAAGAATTATCTATCTTGAAGGTTTGGGTTTAGCAATAATAGAATCGGTATCTTTTTCAAATTTTCTCATATCGAGGGTTAATTGCTTTCCTTTTACTTCTGCCAATATGTTCTTAAGTTCTGCTAATATTTCATCATAGGTACTTCGTTTTCCAAGCTGGACTCTTATGTCACCGCAGTCAACGGTAACTTCATATTTGCTGTTAAAGCTGATTGTATCGATATCCATTTCATATTTGTCAATGATCTGCGTCAGATTAAGAATCACATCAAACAGATCCGATTTTTGTACATCCAGCTTCTCATGCAATATGACCTTATTAAAACGCAGGCCTTTGATCTGCGGAATATCCTCCAAACGTTTAGCAGAGCTCTCAACAACAATTCCATCCTTGTCAAAATATAGATATTCTCCTAAAAACTCCACACATCCCGTAACCTTCTTCTCATAAACAAGAATATTAACGGAATGATTATCGACAAGCGCAAGGTCGACATCTTCTATAAACGGAATATTTATTTCGGTAAAATATTTCATTTTAAGATAGAGCAGAAGTGAGTTATTATCCCATCTCGTTTGAATGATCTTTCCTTGAATTTCCTCGGGGGTATATCTGGTAACTCCTTTCACCGTTATATTCTGCAAACGAAATGTACTTGCAAATATTAAGGCAGGAATTCCAAGAAAGAATAAAATTCCTATCGCCTTAAGAAATAACCTCTTTGGTATACTTTTTTGCCTCTTTTGCTTTTTACTCATACGCATACTCCTTATGAAGCATTCTCACTACAATATCGGATATTTGCTCCCAAGGCAGAAAGATCTCTGCAGATATCTTCATACCCCCGTTCAATGCTAGTAGCTCCTTGAACGATTGTTTTCCCTTCTGCAGCAAGTCCGGCAACCGCAAGCGCTGCACCGCCTCTTAAATCATGGGATGTTACAACTGCGCCATGCAGCTTTTTTACACCGGTAAGGATTGCTTTGTTATCCGAAGCTTCCAGGCGGATCTTTGCCCCCATCTTCCTGAGTTCCTTTACATTCTGATAACGTGATTCAAATATTTCCTCCATAATGGTGCTTTCCCCGTCCGCCAGGCAAAGAACCGTCATCATCTGTGACTGCATATCGGTCGGAAATCCGGGGTAGGGTTGTGTCTTTATCAATTCTATCGGTTGTAACCTCTTTTTGCAATATACTCTTACGTTATTTTCAAAATTTTCTATTCTGCAGCCGGTTTTCTTTAGAACGCGAATCACGGAATCTAGTGCCCATGCAGGAAAATCCGTAAGTATCGCATCCCCGTAGGTTGCTGCAATTGCGGTCAGATAGGTGCCTGCTACGATGCGGTCCGGCATCAGTGTAAAGGTAACATCATGCAACTCTTTTACCCCTTCCACCTGAAGGTAGGCGGTTCCCTTCCCGCTTATTTTCGCCCCCGCTTCCTGGAGATAATTACACAGCTCCGTTACTTCGGGTTCCCTTGCTGCATTGAAGATCCGGGTTATTCCCTTCGACAATGCTGCGGCAAGTATTACATTCTGCGTTGCGCCTACGCTTGGAAACTCTAAAAAAATATCGTTTCCGATAATCTCATTGGTAGAGCAGTGAATGATCTCTCCTTCCTTTAAGAATTCTTCGGTCACATTCATTTTCGCCATGGCATTTAAATGGTAGTCAATCGGCCGCTTTCCTATGGAGCATCCGCCGGGATAGGCGATGGTTACTTCATGGCATCTGCCAAGCAAAGCCCCAAGATATAGAATAGAGCTGCGCATCTTCCGCACTGATTCTTCGGATACCGAAGGAGAGGTAATAACCGAACTGTCCACAAATAAGGTATTCCCTTCCCATTTCGTTTTGCATCCCAGTTCTTCCAGTATTTTAATCATATGTAAAACATCAAGTATTTTGGGACAGTTCTTAAGTATAGTAGCTCCTTTATTCAAAACTGTAGCAGCTATAATTGGTAAAGCTGCATTTTTTGAACCCTGTATTTTTAATTCACCCTTTAACTGCTCACCGCCGATGACCTCGATACTCGACATAGCACACCTCAGACAATTAAGGAAATATAATACCACTATATGAATTTCAATTTGTCCCCGTGAATCTAGGCTAAATCAGCAATTCCAGCGGTTAAATAAATTGGATAATTCTTCCCTTAGCGCTCCGCTTTGATCTGGTTGGAGACACTAAGTACGATCCCCATCTCAAATAGGATAACCATCATGGAGCTTCCTCCGTAGCTGATAAACGGCAGCGGAATACCGGTGGAAGGAATGGTGTTGGTAACAACCGCAATATTAATTAAAACCTGAATTGCGATATGCGCCAATACACCGGTCGCAATCAGTCCGCCGTAGAGATCAGGAGCATTTATAGCAATGATAAAAATACGCCAAATAAGTAAAATAAACAGCAGGATCAGGGCAAATGCACCGAAGAGACCCAGCTCCTCGCAGATAACGGAGAAGATCATATCATTATGGGATTCCGGAATGAAACCCAACTTTTGCATGCTTTCTCCAAGTCCTTTTCCAAAGATGCCGCCGGACGCGATCGCATAAAGCCCCTGTAAGATCTGGTAACCTTTGGGATGTGTCTCCACATTTTTCCATACGTTGATACGTTCAAAACGATAGGGAACGAAAAATACCAGCAAGGCTCCTGCCGCGACTAATAGGAGTCCGGAGAAGATAAAATAGCCCTTCTTTTTACTGGTAACAAAGCAAATTGCTACCATAATAACGCCGACAACCAGTGCCGTTGAAAAGTTTTCAATTACAATCAGTCCAAGCAAAGGGCCAATCAGAAATACGACTCTTAAAAAACCGGTGAATTTATCCAGCCTTCTCGGAGCAAGCTGTACGATATAGGCAGTAAATAGAATTACCGCAATTTTTGTCAGCTCGGAAGGCTGAAAACGTCCAAGCGGTCCGAGGCTGATCCACCTTTTTGCACCCTTGATGGTATCTCCGAAGATGAGTACATAGGTCTGTAATCCGATACATAGAAAATACAAACCGGTTACCGGCTTTATCTTAATAATGGGTAAATTCCTAATATAGATACGATAATCGATTTTTGAAACGAACAGCATGATCAGTATGCCGGCTCCTGAAAAGAGCGCCTGCCTTCCAAGATAATAGGTTGCGTCTCCATACACTCTCTGTGCATTATAGGAGCTCGTGCTATAAATCATGACTAAGCCAAAACACACCAGAAAGAGTGTCAGAAACAATAGACTATAGTCATAATAGCTATGCATTTTTCTTTTATTTATTTCCCCTGCTGTTCTGCTCATATATTAACACTCCTGACTAATCAAGCATTTCCCTGACATACTCCTTAAATAATCTGCCTCGTTGTTCATAATTGTCAAACATCCCCCAGCTTGCGCAGGCTGGGGATAATAGTACAGCATCGCCCGGCTCTGCCTTCTTCGCGCTGACTTTGACAGCATCCTTTAAGCTGTCTACCATAAGAATATTCATAAAGCCGTGCTTTCTCGCCGTCCCGGCTATCTTTTCCCTGGTCTGACCAAGCAGAACCAAATATTTAATTTTTCCATCAAAACTTTTTATCCAATCATCAAACTCTGACCCTTTATCAAATCCTCCGCCGATTAAAATAGTCGGGCCGGTCATTGCCTGCACCGCTTTTATCGAAGCATCCGGATTGGTACCCTTCGAATCATTGTAGTAGCGGACTCCGTGTATGGTCTCTACATACTCGATCCGATGCTCCACTGCCTGAAAGGAAGTAATCGCTTTCCTTATATGATCCATTGGCACACCGATCGTAATTGCAATTCCTACGGCTGCCATAACATTTTCATAGCTGTGCTTTCCGAGAATCTTCAATTCGTGAATATTACATATCTTCTCTACCGCGTTGTCCTTCGCATAGAAGATTTGACCCTCCTGCAAGAACAAACCATTCTCCAGTGGTCTGGCACTGCTGAAAAACATTATTCTGGTATGTAATCTGCCCGCCATTTCCCGGAGGATCTCATCCTCATAATTTAGAACACAGAGGTCTTCCATCGTCTGGTTCTTCGCAATATTTTCCTTCATCTGAATATAGTTTTCCATCGTATGATGACGGTTTAAGTGATCCGGAGTGATATTTAAAATGGCGCTGACCTCCGGCTTAAAATCATGAATTGTCTCTAACTGAAAACTGCTGATTTCTGCAACCACCACCGATTGATCCGTTGTATCAAGGGCGATATCCGTATAGGGGTTCCCTATATTCCCGACAACATAAACTTCATTAAAATAGGTATTCATGATTTCTCCGACCAGGGAGGTCGTTGTCGTCTTCCCGTTGGTTCCTGTGATACCGATCACTTTTCCTTTTGTATTTTGATATGCCAGTTCGATTTCCCCCCAGACGGGGATGTTTTTCGCTTTCATCAAGGTAACCTCCGGCAGATCGATCGGAACTCCCGGACTTAGAACTACAAGATCCAGCGTATCCATGATTTCCTCGGTCAGTTTTCCGGTAAGGAGCGTAAAGTTCTGCTTCGTATCCAGCTTTTCCTCAAAATCACAAACGGTTAATTTCGTATTCGAATCATATAGTATAACAAAAGTTTCTAATTTTTGTAACAGCTTTGTTGCTGAAATGCCGCTTTTCGCCGCACCAAACACCAAAACTCTTTTATCTTTCAGCTGCATTGTTCTTCCTCCAACCTAGGAAACGATTAATTAATTATTCTGACCATTCTCAATTCGTTTTATTTTAATGTTCTTTTTGTAAATCTTTCATATTCGCTGCTCCCACTTGTACAAAGCAATCGGAAGCATGTTTTATGAGCAAATATCAATTCATTCCCATCAACGCTATCATACACAGGATTGCGGTAATAACGGAAAACACCGCTACAATTCTCGTTTCCGACCATCCAATTAATTCAAAATGGTGATGGATCGGTGCCATCCGAAACAGCCGCTTGCCTCCAGTTAATCTAAAATATACTACCTGTAGCATAACAGAGACCACCTCCACCAAATAGATAAACCCGATCAACAGGATGAAGAGGGGCATCTGCAGCATATACGCTGTCGTTGCAACGAACCCGCCGAGAGCCAGAGAGCCGGTATCCCCCATAAATACCTTTGCCGGATATACATTGTAGAGCAGAAATGCCAGCAAACTGCCTGCAACCGCTCCGGTAACCGGCGATATTTCGATGTTGTTCAAATAGGTATATCCTCCTTCCGCCGCTATGGCAACTACCGTAAAGAAGGTCGCAATTAATACCGTCACACTGGACTCTAATCCATCCAATCCGTCCGTAAAATTTGACCCGTTCACTGTACCCAGTACGACGATAAACAACATGGGTATAAACATATAGGATACATCCAGGTATCTGCCGCCAGAAAACGGTATCAGCATGGAGGTTCCGACATCCGTAAAGTTGATCATGTAGTAGCCGAATATTGCAGTTACCAAAATCTGCCCAAGGAGCTTCTGCCATGCCCGCAATCCCAGGGAACGTTTCATTACCACCTTTATGTAGTCATCCATAAAACCGATAATTCCAAACCCTATCGTTGCAAATAAAACAGGTACAATATCCGGATAATCCTTAATGTATAATAAGCTCGTTATAGCGATGCTTAATACAATAATGATCCCGCCCATCGTAGGAGTACCTGTTTTTTTTAGGTGGGATTCCGGTCCGTCCTCTCTGACGTACTGCCCGAACTTTAATTTTTTTAGAAACGGAATCAAAAGCGGGCATAGTATGACGCAGACAACAAAGGAAATTATGCATGGTAAGATAACCGAATAATTCATGTAGGCTCCTATCTGCCTTAACAATAGGCACAATTCTTATGTAATCATCTTTTGTTCTATTATTAACTTAGCTATTATACTTTATAACATTTAAAATAACAATATTGATTTGAGTGTCAAAAATCGATTTATAAACTCACTTCATCAATTTGTGCAATTTATATATTGACAAGTAATATGAAACAAATTTCATTCGCAACCCGTTGTCTCACAAAGCACTGCATAAAACGCAGTACTTGGATTGAAGTACGTAATGGTACGTGCTAACGACTTCAAATAGTTGCGCATTAAAATATTGTTTCCTATTACTTAAATTTTATCTTACTTTGTGTAAATTGATGAAGGCTATTTGCTTAAGAGGGCTTTTGACACTTATAACAATATTAATTAAAATACAGTATAAGATTGCTATCCTGCTCTACCTTCTCTCCCGGAAGCGGGAATTGCTCCATGACAACATCCCCTTCTCCTATGGGATATAATTCCCCAAATGCATAAAGCTTTAACAATTCCTTTACCTCTGCTTTTGTTTTCCCGACGAAATCCGGTACTTCAAAGGAACCGATATGAAATTTTGTAATTTCTGTTTCCGTATAGTTGGCTTCAATTCCCATGTACGGAAGGATATTATCAAAAAGTTCCGCAACAACCGGAGCAGCAATCGTTCCACCGTAATATATTCCGATCGGTTCATCGATTAGGATGATTGCAATGACCTGGGGATCATTCGCCGGAGCAAAGCCGATAAAGGAAGAGATATATTTGCCGTTTCTTCTGGGAAGTTTCTCTGAGGTGGCGGTCTTCCCGCCAATTCTAAACCCTGGAAGATAGGCTCTTCTGCCGGTACCATCGGCAACTACTGCCTCTAAAAGCTCCTTCATGGTTTCCGAGGTCTTCTTTGTTACCGCACCGGAGGTCTCTTTGTATTCAAGGGTATTCACGGTTTCCCCGTCTGGTGTTTTAATATCCACTCCGAAATGCGGAACGACCAGATTACCTCCGTTAACTACCGCACTGGCTGCGGTTAACAGCTGAAGCGGTGTAATCTGAAAGGATTGGCCAAAGGACATGGTGGCAAGCTCCACTGCACCGATTTTCTCCTTCTTATGCATAATGGAATTGGCTTCCCCTGGAAGATCCACTCCGGTTTTCTTAAACAGCCCAAGTCGGTCATAGTATTGATACATCTTATCCACGCCGACTCTGGCACCAATCTCGATAAATACTGGATTGCAAGAATTCTTAATCCCGTCCACAAACGTCTGGCTTCCGTGTCCGCCTGCCTTATGGCAGCGGATTATACGGTCCTCGACCTTTTTATAGCCCGGACAGTAGAAGGTATCGTTTAAGGAAACCACACCCGCTTCTAATGCTGCCGTTGCCGTTACAATTTTAAAAGCGGAACCCGGTTCATAGGTATCGCTGATGCATGCATTTCTCCACATTCCGTTTAGAAGCTCGTTCTGCTTTTCTGCACCAAGTGTCTGCCCTTCATATTGTTTGGTAATTTCATCGATCAAGGTATAGGGATCATTGAGATTAAATTCCGGTACATTTACCATTGCGTATATTTCACCATTTTGCGGACTCATTACAATCAGCTTGACGTTATTAGCATTTTTTGCCTCCATTACTTTCTTTGCCGCCTGCTCTGCATATTTCTGGATATTGACATCCAGGCTCAGGTACAGATCATTCCCTGCCTGCGGCTCGATTCTATCCTCCGCAGCATTTTCTATTTCCACTCCATACGCTGTCGTCAGCGTAAGTATCGTGCCATCGATTCCTTTTAGAAACTCATCATATTTTACTTCTAAGCCGATGATCCCCTGGTTGTCACTTCCAGTAAATCCGATCACCTTCGATGCCAGGCTCTCATAAGGATAATATCGTTTATAGTCTTCGTCCACCATAACACCGTCTAAATCATATTCTCTGATCTTATCCGCGATTTCTTTATCCACATTGGATTTGATTCGTTCAATGGAGGAGACCTTTTCCACTCGTTTCCGAATCTTTTCTTCGCCTAACCCAAGCTCATCCGACAGTACTTTTATAACTCGTTCCGGATCCGTAATCTGGCTGTGGATCACGGATATGGTACATACCGGTTTATTTGTTGCAATCTCAACACCGTTTCGGTCAAATATACTTCCCCGCTGCGCCTTAATTGCCCGTTCTCTTTCATGAAGAGCCTTTGCCTGGGCAGCATATTCCTCGGAACGAAAGATCATCAAATAACCAAGTCTTATGGTAAGAGCAAGTGCAGCCAGTATAATTACCGTTACAATAATGAGAATATTTCTCCGATTATAGGTTCTGCTTCTAGCCATACGATCCTTACCCTGTATATCTTATCGTTTCATTTTATTACAAACTTTGTAGCTTTATTCATCCTCCGGCTCATTTGCATCGGTATTGACCTCATCCTCCGGCCCAATGGCATCTGCATTGAACTCATCTTCCGGCAGATCTGACAAATCAATCCGATTTCCGCCGTTTTCACTATCTTCACCGTTTTCTCCGGCTGCTTCCTGCTCCTCGGAACCAGCAGCATCCTCTTCCCCCTGCTTCTTCTGTGCATCTTTCTTCCCCGGAGAGGAACCGGAGGAATTCGGATCGGCTGTATTTGCTGCACCCGCTTCATCTGAATTCTTATTTTTATTCTTTTTGTCGGTATCATCGGTTTTGGACTTTTTTTCCTCTTTTTTATCGGCTGCTTCCTCTGTATCCTCCTCCGGTAATAAATAATCGATTTCACCCTCCGGATAGATTCCGATCGCCGGTAATACCTCCGTCATGATTCGGCTGGCAAGTGTCGTTGCAATCGCACTGTTTGCCTGCCGTTCTACATTTTGCGGTTCATCCACAGCAACATAAACAACGACCTCCGGATTAATTGCTGGAACCGCTCCAAGGAAGGAAACAATATACGTTTTCGCTTCCCTTGGTAATTTCTGCGCCGTACCGGTTTTTCCGCCGACGGCATAACCGGGAACCTTCGCTCCCTTGGCGGTTCCCTCTTCCACGGTCCGATACATTGCCTGCTGTATAAACTTTGAGGTTTCCTCGGATACCGTCTGCCTTACTAAAGTCTTATCGAATCTTTTGACGGTCGCACCATTGTCGTTAATAATCTGACGTACGATATGCGGCTGATAATAATACCCGCCGTTGACTAAAGATGCATAAGCCGCGGCCAGCTGCAGCATGGTTACGTTTAAGGATTGACCGAAGCCACTGGTTGCCAGCTCCATCGCATTCAGATTCTTCTCCGGAATCAGAATTCCCGCTTCTTCTCCAGGCAGATCGATTCCCGTCTTCTGCCCCAGTCCAAATCTTTTCTGGTATTGATAGAAGACATGCCTTCCTTCTGCATCTGCAATCTGCATTAAGGCATCGTTGCAGGAATACATCAGGGCTTCCTCTAAGGTGATTTTACCGTGTCCGGCAGTTCTACTGCATTTAACCCAGCGCCCGCCGACAGATTCTCCGCCGTCACAGATATAGGTCGAATTTTTCGTCGCATAGGCTTCCTCCATTGCGGCTGCAATGGTGATCGGTTTAAAGGTAGAGCCGGGTTCAAAGCCGTTACTGATGATATCATTCTTCCACAGTTCATTCAAGGCTGTCATCTTTTCCTCATCGGTCATAGCGGCAAGTTCACTTTTCGTTTTTATGCCTTCTAAATTTCTGGGATCATTTAAATCATACTCTATGCTCGATGCCATGGCGATAATTTCTCCGTTGTTCGGATTCATCAATAATACACCGATATTCTTACTTCCAAATTCCGCATTAAATTCATTAATATGCTTCTGAATAATACGCTGTGCATTCGCGTCGATCGTACTGACGATCGAATTCCCGTTCTCTGCTTTTTTCACAATTCTTTCTATGTTCAGTGTTGCATCATAGTATCCGTATTCCCTGCCGTTTGTTCCATTCAGCTCTTCATTATAATATTCTTCTATTCCATAATATCCGGTATTGTCTGCTGAGGTAAAGCCGAGGATATCGCACGCTAAGGTATCATAGGGATAGGTTCGTACATATTCCTTCTCAAACCATACTCCCGTAACGCTTTTGTCCTTCTCTTTCTTTTCATCCGCTAACTTCTCGAAGCCCTCTACCATATCATAGTTCAAATTCTTTTGTAATATGACATACCGGCTGTTCGGCCGCTCTTTTAAAATCGAAGAAAGTTCTTCTGCGGATAAGTCGAAACATTCCTCCAAGGCTGCAATCGTAAGATCCACACAATCCGGATTCAGAAGTAGCTGCATGGGATCGAGAATTAAACGAAACTGCAGCTCGCTGCGAGCCAGTACGGTTCCGTTTCGATCCAGAATGTCTCCTCTTTGATAAGGAAGGACCGCGCTCACATAGGACTGCCGCGACAAAACGCTTTTCGCATAACGGTCACCGTCCTGCTGTACTAAGTATACCAACCTGCCCATTAACCCAAATAAAAGTAAAGATATAACACAAAATACAAGCAATAACCTTGCTTGCATTCGTGAGTTGAATTTTCTATTCTTGACCGGTGGATTTAATCTCCTGCTCCCCTTATCAAATCCAGTATTTCTCATCGTTGTTCTCCCTCATAATGAGATATTTTCATGGAATTATTCCGGTATATCTCGATATTGTCTGACAAAATTATCGTTACTTTTTTTGTAGGTTATCACATCATTCTTATTTGGATAAACCATACCATACTCTTCAACTGCCACACGATATACATAATCCAGATCATATGCCATATTGATCTGATCATAGGAGGCATCGTTCGTATCTGCGAGCTCGGATAACGACTTCTCCATCGAAATAATGGTCTTTTCCATATGATTTACATCCGATTGCAGTTTCAAATATTCCACGCAGATATAAAGGGTTGCTACTATTGCGGCGGACAGAATCAAAAGTGATCCCAGGCTCAGCCCCTGTAGCGCCTTCGGATTTGTATGCTGCCGCGGTTTGTGAGAAGGTATCTCATAGGGTTCCCTTTCTCTTTGGATATCCGGAGCATTATTGTATTTTCGGACCGTACTACCATCAACATAGCCTGTCCCATAATAATGATACGTTTGTCTTCTTTTCTTCGCATCCATGCCTTATTTCCCTCTCTCAGCAAAATTCTTATTTTTTATCCTTGGTATCCTTTGGATCGGATCGTTATTCTTGCTGTATATCTGATGTTTTTTCAAACACACGAAGCTTTGCACTTTTCGATCGCTTATTCTGTTCTATTTCTTCCTCCGATGGTAAAATCGGTTTTCGTGTTATAACTCTGCCCTTGGATCGTTTTCCGCAGACACAAACCGGAAAATCCGGCGGACAGGTACATGGATTCTCATTCTCTCTAAAACAGCTCTTTACAATGCGGTCTTCCAGAGAATGAAAGGTAATAATACAAAGTCTTCCACCAGGAGATAGTAAATCAATCATATCTTTTAGTGTATCCTTTAAGACCTCGAGCTCCCGATTAAGTTCAATTCGAATTGCCTGAAAGGTTCTCTTTGCCGGGTGGCCGGTATTGATCCTAAATTTCATCGGTATCGCTGCCTTAATTGCTTCCGTTAATTCAAAGGTGGTTTCCAGTGGTTTTTCCTCCCGCATCCGTACGATATGCTTGGCAATATTCTTTGCAAACTTATCTTCTCCGTAATCCCTTATAATGCGGTATAGCTCCATCTCGCTGTAGCTATTGATGATGTCTTTCGCCGTCTTTGGATTTCTGGTATCCATCCGCATATCAAGGGGCGCATTCTCCTTGTAGGAAAAACCTCTCTCTGCGGTATCCAGCTGATAGGATGAGACACCAAGATCCAGTAGAATTCCTTCGACCTTCTCGATATGAAGTTCCTTTAAAACCTGTTTCATCTCACTGTAATTGCTTCTTACAATGATGACTTTATCTTTATAAACATCCAACCGCTCTCCGGCAGCTTTAATTGCAGCCGCATCCTGATCAATGCCGATCAGTCTTCCGCTTGTCAGACGCCCGGCGATCTCATAGGAATGCCCTCCGCCTCCCAGAGTTCCGTCAACATAAATTCCGTCCGGTTTGATGTTTAAGTGATCAATTGTTTCCTCTAAAAGTACTGACTTATGTTCAAATGCCATGGTTTCTCCCTTAAAAGCTTATCCCATACTCTGACATGTGCTCTGCGATCGCATCCACATCATCATAGTTGTTATTCTTATCCCAGCGTTCCTTACTCCAGATCTCAATTTTATTTAAGACTCCGACAAGAACGACGTCCTTCTCAAGTCCAGCACTTTCACGAAGCTTCGCCGGTATTAATATTCTACCCTGCTTGTCCGCTTCACATGCAGCTGCACCTGCCATAAAATAACGTTGCAGCTGTCTAGCCTCTTTCGTTCCGGGAAGTGTTTTGAGCTTTTCAACAAATGCCTGCCATTCGCTGTCGGGATACACAAAGAGACAGCCATCCAGACCTAAGGTAATGACAAACTCATCCCCTAAATCTTCTCTGAACTTCGATGGTATAATAATTCTTCCCTTTGCATCGATCGAATGATCAAACTCCCCCATAAACATATGGCTGCACCTCTTTTTGCTGTAAGGTTGTGTACAATGTTCCACTTTCATGGTCGATTGTACCACTTCGCACCACTTTGCTCCACTTCTAGGTTCATTTTAGAACAATTCTGGGAATTTATCAAGTATGAAAACAAAAAAATATAGCACAGAAAGCCTTATATTAATAGGCATTCCACGCTATATCGCAGATTTGTATCAATATATTGTATTTTTCTTTATAATCGAACAAAATATGTCAATATATAGATGATAGGAATGTAGGTAGTAATTTAGTCCTTACATTCTTCGGAAATTAACGGTCTTTAAAAAAGGTATCTTATGCACTTATTTTCCTGGATTTATGTCTTTTATAGACCAGCAGACCAAGAGACGCCACAACAATGAGTGCGGATAAAAGCTGAGATACCGCAATCGGAGTACCCCATAGGAATAATTGGTCCGTTCGGAGTCCCTCGATCCATACTCTGCCAAGTCCGTATCCGATCAGGTAAAGGAGCATAATCTCCCCGTCAAATTTTTTGTGCTTCGTATAAAGGACCAAAAGAATCAGCAGGCAGAAGTTCCAGAGCGACTCATACAGGAAGGTGGGATGCACCTGAATGTATTCCGCCCCTTCCACAAGTATGGTATTATTCCGAATTTCAAGAATCCGCTCCAAAGCATCCGGTCTGCCTTCATACTTTGTCTGAAGATAATGGAGAGGGGCACGGTAGTCATACGCCACATCCCGCAGATCCAGCTGCATAGCAAATAACCCATTGGTATATTTGCCAAATGCCTCCCGGTTGAAGAAGTTTCCCCAGCGCCCGATGAGCTGTCCGGTTACCAGTCCGATACAGCCGGTATCCACAAGCAGCCAGAAGGAATATTTCTTAATCCTGGTATAAATAATTGCTGTGATTACGGCTCCTATAATTCCTCCATAGATGGCAAGTCCTCCCGTTCTCGTATTCAGAATGGATAAGGGATCGTCTCTAAACTCATCGAAAGCAAAGATCACATAATAAATTCTTGCACTGATCACCGATATGATAATAGCAATCAATGCAAAATCCAGATAGAATTCCGGATCTTGTCCGGTTTTTTTCGCCATCCATTCTGCAATCAGCCAGCCAAGAAGCATTCCAATTCCGATGATGATACCGTAAAAAGCAATCCGAAATCCAAAAACATCGATCCCGGAAGCAACATTTTTCAATTCAATTCCCAGATTCGGGAATCGTATGTTCGTAGTTAACAATGTTTCCATTACCTCACCACTTTCTTTGTTGGAATTTTATACATTAAAGCGGAACAGAACAACATCCCCGTCCTGCACCACATAATCTTTTCCTTCCGAGCGGACTAAGCCTTTTTCCTTCGCTGCATTAAAGCTGCCGCATTCCACGAGATTCTGATAGCTTACAATTTCGGCACGGATAAAGCCTCGTTCAAAATCGGTATGAATTTTACCGGCTGCCTGCGGGGCCCTGGTTCCGATTTTAATCGTCCAAGCTCTTGTTTCCTTCGGACCTGCCGTCAGATAACTCATTAAACCGAGCAATCGGTAGCTTGCCTTAATCAACTTCTCCAAACCGGATTCCTTGAGTCCCAATTCTTCGAGGAACATCTTCTTCTCCTCATCCTCCAGCTCGGCAATCTCCTGCTCGATCTGTGCACAGATTACAAAAACCTCGGAATGATCCTGCTCGGCAACGGATCGAACCTTCTTCACATACGCATTCCCGGCTCCGTCCTCCACCAGATCCTCTTCCTTAACATTCGCTGCATAGATGACCGGCTTTGCCGTCAGAAGATTATAAGTACTAAGCAGCTCTGCCTCGTCCTCATCCTCTGTCAGAAAACTCTTTGCGATCTTACCTTCTTCCAGATGCTCTTTTAACCGCAGCAGCATGTTCAGTTCTTTTTCTGCTGATTTATCCGCCTTCGCGGTCTTCGTTGTCTTTGCAATTCTTCTTTCCAATATTTCAAGATCGGAAAAAATCAATTCCAGATTTATCGTTTCAATATCGCGGGCAGGATCCACAGAGCCGTCTACATGAATGATATTGGAATCCTCGAAGCACCGTACCACATGAACAATGGCATCCACTTCCCGGATATTCGATAAGAACTGGTTCCCGAGACCTTCGCCCTTGGAGGCTCCCTTTACTAAGCCTGCAATATCTACAAATTCAATGGTAGCCGGTACAACCTTTTCCGAATCATACAGCTTTCCTAATACATCCAATCTCTCATCCGGCACCGGTACAATTCCTATATTCGGATCAATGGTACAGAATGGATAGTTCGCAGATTCTGCGCCTGCCTTGGTCAATGAATTAAACAGTGTGCTCTTTCCTACATTCGGTAAACCTACAATTCCTAATTTCATTCGTTCTCTTCCTTCCTACCTGTCACTCATCTGGCGGTACAAAGCCAGATTATATTATATTTTTGTGATATGCGTGTCAAAAGCCTTTCTAACAAACTGACTTCTTCTATTTGCACACAGCAAGGCGAATTTCAAGTAATATGAAACTAATGAGCAACTGTTTGAAGTCGTTGGTACTTAGACCATGTACTTTGTAGTCTTATGTACCACTACGTACTTCATCCAAGTGAGAACGTGTTGCGAATAAAATATGTTTCCCATTACTTGTCCATGCATAAATCGTGCAAATGGAAGAAACAAATAACAAAACCGGCTTTTAACACTCCTATTCTTCAATCCTTTGTCTCAAATACGGTAAGGATTCCCTTCGTGAAGGAAATGACCGCTTCCTCTTCCACAATCTCGTTGCTGATGCATAAGCTTTCCCCTGCCGCCAGATGGATCCGGTCAAGCGGGTATTTAAACCCCTCTAAAGTGAGTCCGTATACATCTCCATGGAAAGGGAGAAAGGAAACATACCTTCCATGCTGCTTCTCTCTTTGCAGGGTAAAGCTTTCTTTCTTCAGATAAATCTTATTGCTGCTGTCTAAGAGACAGGCATCGACCTGCTTTTCTAGGGGAAATAAAAGCAGATGCAGATTCGCTAACGTATGATCCAGCCGGCTTCCGGTGGCACCAATCAGGTGGATCTCTGCCGCATTATGAGATAATGCCATTTCAACCGCAATCTGCGTATCCGTCTTATCCTTTTCCATAGGAAATGTCTCAATCGGAACAATGCTTTCTTTGTATTTTTCCAAAACATCCCCCGAAACAGAATCAAAATCCCCCACGATAGAATTCAATGGAAGATTCAAACGATCCGCTGCCATCAAGCCGCGATCAACAGCTATGATTTCGGTATATTTATTGTTTTCTGCACAGTCTTTTAAAAAGTCATCATCTATGCTGCCGCCGGTAATAATTAAAACCTTATGATTCATTTCAGCCATAATACTCTCCGTACTTTCCTTACCTGGAAAAAGCAGAAAATTTATTTTTAAATTCTGCGATGTTCTCCTTAACATTTCCTTTAAATACAGCGGTACCGGCTACAATAACATTTGCTCCGGCTTCTATTATATCGGTTACATTTAAGGCGTGAATACCTCCGTCCACTTCGATATCAATATCCGCTCCTGCCTTTTCTGCCATCTCTTTCAGCTGTTTTATTTTGCATAAGGAGTTCGGGATAAAGGCTTGTCCGCCAAAGCCGGGATTTACACTCATAAGGAGCACCATATCAAGGTCCTCCAGAACATAATCCAGCACTGAAAGCGGCGTTGCGGGATTTAATGCAACCCCTGCTTTACAGCCCAGCTCCTTAATTCTTGTTATTGTGCGGTTCAGGTGCTTACAGCCTTCTGCATGAACGGTAATGATATCCGCTCCCGCCTCTTTAAACTCCTCGAGATAACGAATTGGCTCCTCCACCATCAAATGCACATCAAATACAAGCCCTGTACTTTTCCGAATCGAACTTATGACCGGCATTCCAAAGCTGATGCTGGGCACGAAGTTTCCATCCATAACATCAATATGCAGATATTCTGCCCCCGCATCCTCTACGGAAGCAATCTCTTCACCTAATCTACTAAAATCTGCCGCCAGTATTGACGGAGCCAACTTAATCATACTGATCCCACTTTCCAAACTGTTCTTATTTTTCTAATTCATAT
Organism: Lachnospiraceae bacterium; assembly: GCA_015057615.1. Lineage (GTDB taxonomy): Bacteria > Bacillota > Clostridia > Lachnospirales > Lachnospiraceae > Mobilitalea. Next base: position 22,514 of record SVEA01000125.1, read on the forward strand.
GCTTTGAGAATCAAAAGCCTTCCTAACAAATCGGCTTTTGTCGCTCTAATCATTAATATCGTTTCTGATTTTTTAATTCTTCATATAAAAGGACATAGTTTCTATATCGAAGCTCGCTGATCTTCTTCTCTTTCACTGCTTCCTTCACTGCACAGCCGGGTTCATTTAAATGCCTGCACCCAATAAATCTGCAGTAATCCTCGTATTCCCTAAACTCAATATAGTAATCCTTCAACTCGTCCGTTTCGATCTCATTAATATAGAGAGAACTAAATCCCGGCGTATCACAAAGGAACGTATCCCGCTCGACATAAATCAGTTCGGAATGCCTGGTTGTATGCTTCCCTCTTTTGATCTTATCACTGACGATTCCGGTTTCCATCCTTGCCTCCGGCGCGAATTCATTAATTAAGGAAGACTTGCCGACTCCCGAAGGACCGGCAAGTACGGTTGTCTTTCCTTGAATATACTGATAAACATCCGAAATCCCATCCTGGTTTCGGACACTGGTTGTAAATACTTCATAACCACAGCTCTGATAGGTATCTCGAAGCATAGATATTTCTTTATTTGATACAATATCTTTCTTATTAAAACAAATGATGGTTTTCACACCCTGCTTCTGCATCATGACTAAGAAGCGGTCTAAGAGATTTAAATTCGGATCTGGCTCTGCAGCGGCAAACAAAACCAAAGCTTGATCCACATTTGCCACAGCAGGCCGGATTAGTTCATTCTTTCTGGGAAGAATATCATGAATAATTCCTTTGCCTTCCGGCTGATCCTCGGTACTTATTTCTACATCATCACCCACCAGGGGTTTTACATTCTTTTTACGAAATATACCCTTCGCCTTGCATTCATACGTAACGTCTTTTTCTGGTGTATGAACATAGTAAAATCCAGCGATACCTTTGATAATCTTTCCCTTCAAACTATTCCTCCACCGCTTTAAAATTAGCAATCCAGGTCTTCGCTTCCTGCTCTCCGGGTAGTTTAAATACTACTCCATTGACATACATTGTGATAATGCCCGGACTATCACTCTCTCCTTCAATTCCTACGACGGTAAAAGGAAACTCACTTTTCGATCGCATTTCATTCGTAATCGGGGTTACCCAGCCATCCTGCTCCATCTCAAGAACGACTTCAACTTCATCTTCCTCGATTTCCAGATAATCGAATGGATTCACATCAATATATACACTACCTATATAGTTAACTTCGCCGCTCGGCTCATTTCCGCCTCCGGACGGTCCGCTGCTGACAATAACATCGATCCGTGTACCAGGATCCACCAATTGATTCTTAGAATTACTCTGATACGTAATCTGTCCGGCCGGATAGAGATCGGATGCTTCTTTCTTTACATTACCGAGAGCCAGCCCGACATCTTTTAAAGCCTTCGCTGCTTCCTTCTCGGTAGAACCGATTAAATCCGGAACGGATACCTGCTTGTTTTCCGGACCTGTACTTACCACCATCGTAACCGTGGAACCCTTCACAACCTTAGTATCTCTCTCCGGCTTGGTAGA
>SVEA01000126.1 GCA_015057615.1 Lachnospiraceae bacterium
ATTGCGAAGGAAATTGAACTGGAAGATCCATTTGAGAATATGGGTGCTCAGCTTGTAAAAGAAGTGGCAACAAAGACCAATGATGTTGCTGGTGATGGTACAACAACAGCTACCGTACTTGCTCAGGCAATGATCAGAGAAGGTATGAAGAATCTGGCAGCTGGTGCGAACCCGATTATCTTAAGAAAAGGTATGAAGAAAGCTACCGATATCGCAGTTGATGCAATTACAAAGATGAGCTCTACCTTAAAGGGCAAGGAGCAGATCGCAAGAGTTGCCGCTATTTCCGCTGGTGATGATGAAGTAGGCGAATTAGTAGCCGATGCAATGGAAAAGGTTTCTGCAGACGGTGTTATCACCATTGAAGAATCTAAGACAATGAAGACCGAGCTTGACTTAGTGGAAGGTATGCAGTTTGACCGTGGATATGTTTCCGCTTATATGTGTACCGATATGGATAAGATGGAAGCTTTATTAGAGAATCCATATATCTTAATTACCGACAAGAAGATCTCCAATGTTCAGGAAATCTTACCTCTTCTTGAGCAGATTGTTCAAAATGGATCCAGATTACTTATCATTGCAGAAGATGTAGAGGGCGAAGCACTTACTACCTTAGTACTTAATAAGTTAAGAGGTACCTTCCAAGTAGTTGCTGTTAAGGCTCCTGGCTATGGTGATAGAAGAAAGGAAATGCTTCAGGATATCGCGATCCTTACCGGCGGTACGGTAATTACAGATGAGTTAGGACTGGATCTGAAGGAAGCTACCTTAGAGCAATGCGGTCGTGCAAAATCGGTTAAGGTTCAGAAGGAGAATACCATCATCGTTGACGGTGAAGGCGAGAAGGAAGAAATTCAGGCAAGAATTAATCAGATCAAAGCGCAGATCGAAGAGACTACCTCTGATTTTGATAAAGAAAAATTACAGGAAAGACTTGCGAAGCTTACCGGCGGTGTAGCTGTAATTCGCGTAGGTGCAGCAACCGAAACCGAGATGAAAGAGAACAAGCTTCGTATGGAAGACGCTCTTGCAGCTACGAAGGCAGCCGTAGAAGAAGGTATTATTGCAGGCGGTGGCTCTGCTTACATTCATGCTTCTAAGAAGATTGCTGAGTTTGCAGCAGGCTTAGAGGGGGATGAGAAGACCGGTGCGAATATTATCTTAAAGGCTCTGGAAGCTCCTCTTTACTGCATCGTAAATAATGGAGGTCTGGAAGGCTCCGTTGTTATCAACCGTATTCGCGAGAGCGAGGTTGGTACCGGATTTGATGCTTTAACCGAGCAGTACGTAGATATGGTGGAGGCAGGTATCCTGGATCCTACAAAGGTTACAAGAAGTGCGCTTCAAAACGCAACAAGTGTTGCTTCTACCTTATTAACAACCGAATCCGTGGTTGCTAATATTAAATCAGACGAACCTGCAATGCCAGCAGGCGGAAATATGGGTATGATGTAATCATAACATTCTATCAAAATAAATATAAGAGGGTCTGTGACCTTCCTTTACACACAGATTGAAAAGACATTTCATTCACTTTGTATGCCATAATCGCACAAATAGGATTGCATTTGGCATACAAAATGAACAACTATCTTTCAAACAGTGTATTACAGGAAGGGCACAGACCCTTTTATTCATCTTATGATTGATATGAGTGTTAAAAATCTTCCTAACAAATAGCCTTCATCAATTGATAAATCAGCTTTTTACACCTCATATCATGCTTCACTTTCCCCGAAATAATCTTCGATCCCGTCACAGATACCTTTGACGATTTTCTTTTGGTATTCTTTGGTCTGCATCAGCTTGTCCTCTTTATCATTTGTCATAAATCCCATCTCAATTATTGAAACCGGTATACCGCACCAATTGATGCCGCTCATATCATCCCTGGCGATCGCTCCCCGGTTCTTGGTACCGGTACGATCCGAGAGAGAAGCTACGATCTTTTGCGAAAGGAGTTTGCTATCAGCGCTCAGCTCCGGGACATAGGGATTATCCTTGGAGGGATACAGGGTGCTAGCACCGTAAGCCTTGGAATTTTCAGATCCATCCGCATGAATGCGGATAAAGATATCTGCACCGCTTTCATTTGCCATTTCGGCTCGTTCCTTATTACTGTAGTTGACCTTGTGGGATTCGCGAACCATAAAGACCTCATAGCCTCTTTTTACTAGTTCTTTCTTCAGCTTTTTAGCGATCGTTAAGGTTAATTCATACTCATACACACCGGTGGCAATTCCTTTGGTACCGGAGCTTACTTTTGGCTTTGTTATTGAAGCTCCCGGTCCGATGGGTTCCTTTTCATAATTCCCCTTACTCTGATGACCGGCATCAATTGCAATCATTTTCTTTTTGGCGGTATCTTCTTTATCAACTTCTTCTATAACGGTTTTTCCCGGTTTGTCATCAACCTTATCGATATTGTCCTTTGCAGTATGCTTTGAGTCGATACGATCAGAATCGGGAGAATCGGATGTACCTCCGGATACCTCAGAAGCTTTATCACCGGATGTTTCGAAGGCATTACCAGTAGATGCTTCGAGCGAAGTATCGTCAGATGCATTGGATGATTTGCCATCAGATGCGTCGGGAAAATCACCGTTGGTTGCTATAGAAGAATTATCACTGACTGCTCTGGAGGAAGTATCATCTGCTGTTCCCGTAGGATTGGTATCGGCTTCCTGATCCGCAGAAGCTGGTAGGTTCGTTTCTGTATTGTCAATACCGGTATCCTTTCCTTTGTATATCCGCTTACCGGAAGCATTCGAGAAGGCAAGGAAGAAGATCCCGGATGCCAAAAGAAGGAGCGCTCCTATCCGATATTTCTGTTTTTTATGATTCAATTTATCACCTTCCTGTGTTTTTTACTAATATGACAATGCATGGATAAAACCCGGATTTAAGGGTCCGCTTTTCTTATCAGAGTGTGATTTTAGTATATAGAAGAACGCGGTAGAAAACAAGAAGTTGTTTTGATTTCCATATAATACTTATCAAAACGGGCTTAATATATTATACTTGACATTGTTTGATTTTTTGCGTATTATAAAGCAGTACAATCAAATAACATATTATTATTAATGCTAGGGGAGCCCACGGCTGAGAGGTATGCATATATTTACATACTGACCCTCACTACTTGATCCGGATAATACCGGCGTAAGGAAGCAATCAAGTGGTCCCTCCAATGCAATCCTAAGGAGGTTTTTTTATGCTCAGAAATATTTTCGATTTCTTCATTTATACGGACACCAGCAGTACGCCGTATAGCTATTCACCAACAACAGCGGGCAATATCGCTCTTGTTGTGATTATTCTTTTACTTCTGATAGTTATGCTGGCAATCAGCGGCTCCGGTAAAAAGATTCATGCAAAGCAATTGGCATTTTCTTCGTTAGCCATGACGCTTGCGGTAGTAACCTCTATTTATACCGTTTTTGAATTTCCGTTTGGCGGCTCCATCACGCTTTTCCGTATGTTCTTTCTCTGTCTGATCGGCTATCTGTATGGTGCGAAAGCAGGTATCATAACTGGTGTAGCATATGGCTTACTGGATTTTATTTTGGATCCTTATGTGATTCATCCGGTTCAACTATTATTAGATTATCCGGTTGCCTTTGGATGCTTAGGACTTGCAGGCTTAATGAATAAATCGAAATACGGAATTATAAAAGGATATCTCCTAGGAGTCACCGGAAGATATCTTTGCCATGTAATTACAGGAGTTATATTCTTCTCGGAATATGCCGGAGAGAAAAATCCAATCGTTTATTCCCTAATTTATAATGCATCCTATATTGTACCGGAAGCAATTATGACGGCTCTACTTCTATTCCTTCCGGCAGTCCGTATAGGCTTGGCAGAAGTGAAAAAGATGGCTTTTGAAAGCTAAATAATGATTCACATCTGACGTTAGTAATATTAGCATTGTATCAATAGGGCTGTTACAAAGCTTCGTTTGATATCGCACGGAAGCATTTTGTAATAGCCCTTTTTTCGTATAGAAATTACGTCCTATACGGCAAAAAACCTCCATGCGAGCATAGTTCGCATTGGGATGGCGCACTCGCGCGCGTAAGGTATTTATCTGCCTGCGGCAGAACGCGCTCGGCGCGAGAGTTTGCCAAGGCTTACTTTTTGTTTCCAACTACTAATTTGAAATTATTTAATTCCTTCGGTGCCCTTGATACGTTAAGAATTGTCTTGTTCTTTTCCTGCTTTTTATTGTGCCATTCTGGTTACTGCCACGTAGATACCGGATATCTTATACCAGGTAGGGAAATCTACAATTCCGCTCTGTGGTATATTAAATGTCTGCTGGAATAAACGGACAGAATTTGCTGTCTGCTCATTGTACTGCCCGTTCACTGCAACCTTCGGAACAGCAGAATAGGTATCCGCAATCCGGTTGAGCTGTTCCTGTATCATTCGGACATCCGCACCGGAGGAACCGATGTTAAGATTTTGACCCGGCCAGGAGGCGGGAACTCCGGAGACCTGCGGCGCCGTATTAATAAACATATCATTTCCATAAAAGTGCCGGATGATATCAATGGCAGAGTACCCTTGATCTCCCAGGTCTTTGGAACCCCACTGGGTCATCCAATTTGGACATTGGGATTTGCGCCCATCGCAGTACTGCGTTAGAATGGGCTGTTTCACATTGGGTCTTGACAAATAATTAACGAATAACTGGTCAACCGCAAGGCTGATATTATCGTAAATATTTCTTCCCGGTATCCATTTATGATCAAAGGCAGTCGAAGAAGTAACGGTAAAATTGTACCCTTGATTTCGATACCATTCGGTAAATACACGGTTTAGGGCAAAGGATAGGATAGCAAGAATATTAGCGGTTATCGCTGCGTCCGGCCAGGTTGCATAAATCTCGCTGGAGGCAACATTTTTAATATAATCCTGGAACCTTACATAATGATTGGTAGCAGTGGAATCCGTCGGAGGCCCGTCATGGACGACGACAAATTCCGGTATTATTACATTTTGTAATACGATTTCGCCGGTTTCCGCGATATCCTTAATTTCTGCTTCTGCTATCTTAGGAGGATAGTCTCCGAATAGGGTATGAGGAGGGATGACATAGAGTCCACTCGTATCCTTGGCTTCCATCCCCGATAAAACGGCTTCCTGAATTGCCGTAACATCAGGAAATATTTCAGCGTTTTGGAAGGTTGCCGGCGCATAATTTGGTGCAGTAACCTGAATCGTATATTCGGAGTAAGGCTGTTCCTCCGAGGGAGTTAAGCTGTAATCAATGGAAGGCGCTTCTAATTCAATTTCTTCTGTCTTGCCGGAGGCATCCGTCGTTAATTGCTCTATAGCAGAATTGGGCATACCGGAATAAGAAATCTTAACCTGGGCATTTTCCACCGGAGCGAAACCGGTATCTCTGCAGGTAACCTGCAGCCTGCCAAAATTTTGCGTTCCCATTTCCGCCGGGTAAATCCGGTAGGGATCGACCTCATTTCGATCTGTGTTTGGAAATAAATACATAAGATTACCTCAAATTATCATTTACTATTAAAATATGAATTAGAAATTGCCTTGTGCTATAATTCTGCCATACGTGTGACGGCAACATAAATAAATGATATTTTATACCAGGTAGGAAAATCAACAATACCATTTGCGGGCAAATCAAAAATTGATTGGAAGGTGCGAACGGCTTCCTCTGTACTCGGACCGAAGACGCCGTCTACAGAAACGATTGGTATTGCAGGATAGGCTTTCGCAATGGCATTTAACTGTTCTTGAATGGTACGGACCGGTACTCCGCTGGATTCGGTGGTGAGGTTAAAGCCCGGCCAGGAAGAAGGAACGCCGGAGACTTCTGCTGCGGTGTTAATATAGATAGAATTTCCGTAAAAATTGCGCAGGATATCAATTGCACTATATCCCTGATCGCCCAAATTCTTGGAGCCCCATTGAGTCATCCAGCCTGGGCATTGCACCCGGTTGCCGTCACAGTATTGCGTCAGAATAGGCTGCTTTACATTCGGGCGGGACAAATAGTTGTTAAAGATAGAGTCCACAATAAAACTAATGTTATCAAAGATGTTTCTGCCATTGACCCATTTATGGTCATATGCAGTAGAGGAAGTAATCGTAAAATTATAACCCTGGCTGCGGTACCATTCGGTAAAAACACGATTCAGAGTAAACGAAAGGATCGCCAGTACATTGGCATAGATGGTGGATTCCGGCCAGGTCGAATAAATTTCACAGGAGGCAACATTTTTAATATAATCCCGGTATCTTACATAATAGTTCGCAGCAGAAGAATCGCTCGGCGGACCATCATGCACAATAACAAATTCAGGGACGACAACCTGCTGTAGGACAATTTCCCCGGTTTCTGCCATGGGCTTTATTTCATCTTCGGGTATTTTAGGAGGGAAATCTCCAAATAGAGTATGGGGAGGTATCACATATAGTATGCCTGCCTCCGGTTCCGGCTCTGGAATTAAGGTTGCATTCTGCAAAGCAGTAACATTCGGAAATAATTCTGCACCATTCACCGTTACCGAACGATAATTTGGTGCGGTAATATCAATATTGTATATCGCATAGGGCTGTACGGTCGAAGGTTCCATGCTGTACTCTTCCGAAGGAGCCGGAAGGGATATGGTATCCGTAAAACCGGATTCATTCGTAATTAATTGGTCAATAATCGTATTCGGATTATCCGGAGCCGTAATCTTAACCGTTGCTTGTGTGATAGGTTCAAGTCTTGGATTTGTAGCACGAATCCGAAGATCACCAAAGGATTGTGTACCCATTTCCGTCGGATAAACTCGATAAGGATTCATGGATGTGTTGATGGGTTTCATGCGATTTGATTCCATCCTTTCTTGTTTCTACTACTATATTGGTATGTAATGTAGAATATAAGTTGCCTATATTATTAAATTATGTTTCATATGAAAATCTGTGATTTGAGTCTGGGAAACGGTAAGTCTTTTTCGATACCGTATTCCAGAAAAAATGACAAAAAAATAGGATTTAAGGGTTTGTCGCGGAGTCCTTAAATCCTAGAAGTCTAATTTGGAGGTTGTGGATATATACGAATACAGTAAGAGAGTCTGTGTTCTTCCTGTAATGCACGGTTTGAAAGATGACAACCCCTTGATCAGCAGTTCATTCTTTTAAATTGTGGCTTGCTTTTTGAAGGTATAATTTCTAACCAGTAACCATCCGGATCATTGATAAAGTAGATACCCATACCGGGATTTTCGTAACAGATGCAGTCCATGTCTTTATGCTTCTTATATGCGGCATCATAGTCCTCGGTCTCAAAGGCTAAGTGGAACTCATTATCCCCGAGATTGTACGGACGGTTCCAATTTTTCAGCCAGGTAAGCTCAAGAAGATGATCCGAAATACCATCACCAAGGAATACAATAATAAAATCACCTGTTTCCGGCTCAATTCGTCTGGTTTCTTTCAGCCCGAGTGCTTTCTCATAAAACCTTAAAGATTTCTGCAAATCAAGGACATTAATGTTATTATGAACAAACTTAAAATTCATTCGTAGGACTCCTTTCTTTTTATAATAATGGTTAAGCAATGATATACTCTCTAGTTGAATTAGCTGTATATACTACAGATGCAAACACAATAGCTACAATACCGAAGTTTCGCAATAACTTATATAATGTAAGGTAAAGATTTACAAGCTAGAGTTTCGCTTACGAAACTCGAACGCCGAGCACGGCCAGCATCGCTGGCAAAATACTACGAATACATGTTTCAAGTATTCGTTACGTGCTGAGTGCGTCATCCAAATGCGAACTATATTCGCATGGAGCATTTTTCGTTGAATAGGATGAACTTTCCTATTCAATAAAAATAAGGCTGCCGTTCCACTAAGCAGTGATCGGTTAGCGGTAAGCAGCCCTATTTACTATTTAAATCTTGTTTCCAGAAATTACCTCTATTTTCTGGTTGTCAGCTCCCTTTGTAGGTTTCGGAGTTTCCTCTTTATCTAAATCAAAATTCTCGGTTATAAACTTATCAAGAGCATCAACCAAACTGCCGGCTTTTACGGAGGAAGCGATGGCTTCCTTCTCAGAAGTTCCGTTAAAGAATTCTTCTAACGCACTCGAGAATCCCGTTAACATATCAAATTCAGGATGCGCACTAAGATAACTCTCTAAAGCGGAAGCATCCTCCGGGTTTGTTACAAGCAGAGTGCAAACGGCAAATTTGCTATTACCATTGGTGTCTTTGGCATCGATTTCAGCAAATAAATAAGTAAGTCCTAAATTATTCGCAGTAACCCGTCCACCAATACTGACAGAAGCAATGGAGGAGTTGTAACTGGAAAATCTGGCAAGCTCAGCGGTATTCGTTGGCTTTAAGATAACCTTTAATAAATCACTGCGGTCTAAACCTAAAACAATACGTGACTTTGTAAGGCGGACACTGAATGCAGGCGGCCCTACCGTAACATCGCAGGTTAAGCTGACCGGAGTGTCACCGTCTTTTATTGTCACTATTATAGCAGTGGTTCCTACTTTTTTTGCAGTAATCTTACCATCCTCATTAACAGAAGCAATTTCCGAATCATTGGATTTAAAGCTGACCTTAGCATTTTCGCCTAAATTGTATACCCTTAACGTAAATGACTTATCGGTAACTAAGGTTATACTTTTTAAGTTTAGTTTGTAATCGTTCAGTTTCTCCTTCTCGATACTACCAGCCTTAACCGTATGAGTATTATAAGGCGTTAGCGGTGTAAGCAAGGTGAAAAAAAGAAGTAAGCCAAGGGTAATCATAATTTTCTTAATCAATTTCTTTAACATGGCTATCCTCCGAATCTGGAAATTCCTTTTGTCACATCCTATCTATTCTAGAATAGATTATAGCAATACTTTTTGTCAGAAAAGTGTCATATATATAAAATTAATATGATTAATTAGGAAATGTTTCATAATATATGCGATAGGTATGGACACGTGAGGTATTACACGGTAAAATAATTACAAATTGGTGTATTTGGCGAGCGGGTATCCTACTCGTATTGCCATTTATCATTACGCGGGCTAATTTATGCAGGCATTACGATAAAAATGGTATCAAACGCTCCGTATAAGTTCTATTTTAATTCATTTTACCACTTGTTTTCCATACAGAGTATCATATATAATAAAAGCAGAGTGTTTTTTTTACATTTATATTTCCAGCAAGGCCGTGGTAGAAGCTTCTTGAAACCGGCTTCTCACCAATACCGATATGTTTTTTAACGGATGCCATATCATTATATTCTGCTTTACGATACTTTTTTATACAAAGTGTCAGGTATAAAAAAGTAGTACATAATCGGTAAAAGGAGAAGAAATTAAAATTTATTAAAAAATTGAAACAAATCAGCCAGCTGTCTCGTCTAATATTGTGGTTTCTATAGGATATCGTGAAAGCGGAATGAAAAATGCGGGGTTTGCCTGCAATTTCCGATAGAAGTTACAAAATCATGAGCATACATTTTGCTCATGACATTATAGAATGTATGATACATACATTAACCTGCATATGAAAAAAGGGAAAATCTTTGAAAGGGGAATAGAATAATGCAACATATATTAATCGCAGATGATAATCGTGATATTACGGATATCTTATCTACATACTCCAGGATGGAAGGATTTGAACCGGTCGTAGCGGGGGATGGAGAAGAAGCGATAAGGCTGTTTAGCCAGTATGAGCCAGATGTTGTATTACTGGATGTTATGATGCCCAAAGAGGATGGGTATGAAGTTTGCCGTAAAATTAGGAGCAAATCCAATGTACCGGTAATATTGATTACTGCCAGAGGAGAAGACTTTGATAAAATCATGGGTTTAGATATCGGCGCAGATGATTATATTGTAAAGCCGTTCAGCCCAAGAGAAGTAATGGCAAGAGTGAGGGCAGTATTAAGAAGAATGTCTAAGACTACGAAGGAAGAGACTTCAGACAATGTAATCAAGATGGATAATCTGGAAATCAGCTTGGATGAATATACCTTACATATCAGCGGCAAGAAAATTGCACTTACTAAGAAAGAGATTGAAACCATGTGGACACTTGCCGGCAATCCGAATAAAGTTTTTACAAGAGATAATCTACTTGACAGCTTATGGGGATTTGATTATTTCGGTGATAGCAGAACTGTTGATTCCCACATTAAGAGACTGCGCGCAAAATTAGACACGGTAGAGCATCCCTCCTGGTCAATAAAAACAATCTGGGGTGTTGGATATAAATTCGAAATTGATGAAAAATAAAAAAGATGAATTGGAAAGGCCACTCAAGTGGCTTTTTCTATGAGTTACGGCATAGGAATAACTTTGATTTGAGCGTCAAAAGCTGATTTGTAAACTAACTTTGTCGATTTGCACAATTTATGTAATGACAAGTAGTAATAGGAAACCTATTTTATTTGCAACACATTGTTTTCAAAATGCTGCATAAAGCGCAGCGCAAAGCATTGCAAAAAACGCAATACTTGGTTGAAGTTCGTAATGGTACGTATGACCACAAAATACGTGGTCTAAGTCCAACGACTTCAAACAGTTTCGTATTGAAATATTGCTTCCTATTACTTAAGTTTTTCCTTGCATTGTGCAAATTGATGAAGCCGATTTGTTAAGAAAGCTTTTGACCCTCAAATCAAGAAAGCGAGGACAAAATGGCGAAAGAAAATAAGGTACGAATCTACAACCGCCTGTTTTTTAAATTGTATCTGAATTATGCGATCATGCTTTTAGTTACGGCAGTCCTTATTTGTCTTATCTTTATGAAGCTATACTATGATTCCACGATGGACAACCATAGGAATCAGCTGGAGAGGCAAGCGCTCAAGGTATCCGAAAGAATGACGGAATTTATTGAATATGGAAAAACAGATGAGTTTCTTGAATATTTGAGTACCTTGGAAGAAATCAATGAAATGGATGTATGGACCATAGCGAATCCGGCTGCTGTAAAGCCTATGGGCGAAAATTTGATTACAAATACATACGAAGAGTTTTTGGGATCTGAGGATTATGTTGATTATGCAAAAATTCTGCAAAGCGCATTTGGTAATGTTATGGACAATCAGACAAACTATGATGAAATATACCAGATGCAAACAATTACGGTTGCGGTACCGGTATATGGTGTAAACCGGGATGTCGTCGGTGCGGTCTTACTTAAGTCGCCCGTGGAAGGTCAGCGTGCCATCATATCCACAAGCTTAAGTCTTATTGTTTTCAGTAGTGTTGTGGCGCTCGCAATTTCCTTTCTTATTGTCATTGTATTTGCTACAGAATTATCCCTTCCGATTTCAAGAATGCGGGTCACCGCACTGGAGCTGGCGGCAAGCAATTACCATACTAAGACTGGAATCAGTCGGAACGACGAGATTGGTGATTTGGCAAGTACGATTGACGTTTTGTCCGAGAAATTATTAGAAAATGATATTCAAAGAAAGAATCTGGAGCAGACCAGATTGGATTTCTTCGCGAATGTATCCCATGAATTAAGAACGCCGATCACGGTTCTGCGGGCTTATACAGAAACTCTGATTGACGGAGTGGTAAAAGATGAGGATAAAATAGCGCAATACTACAACCGTATGCTTTCGGAGTGTAAAAGTATGGAGCGGCTCGTAGGTGACCTACTGGTATTATCTAAAATGCAGAACCCTGATTTTGCAATTGAAAAGGAGCCAGTGGAATTGATTCAGATCTTTGAGGATATTATACGAAGTGCGAGTACCATCGCAGCAAAGAAAAATATTACGATTGATGTTAAAAATGATCTGCCATTCTGTATGATGCTGGGAGACTATGATCGGCTCAGACAGATGTTTATGGTCATCTTAGATAATGCTATAAAGTTTACCAAGGAAAATAAAACAGTTCACATAATAATATCAAAGACGGATAAAATAAGAATATCCATCCGAGATGAAGGCATTGGAATTGAAGCGGCTGATCTGGAACATATTTTTGATAAATTCTATAAGTCTAGCCTACGGCAGAATGCAAATGGCTCCGGTCTCGGACTGGCAATAGCGAAACAGATTGCATTAAAACATGATGGTGATATAGAAGTAGAATCACAGATAGGAAAAGGAAGTGAATTTATATTTACCTTTCCACCCTATGAGGTAGACTGATTAATTATTTACAATATATCCCAAACAAAAAGAGCGATAAAAACCTTGAAATATAGCGGATAATAAACTATAATACTATTAAAGATAATCATTCCTGAGGTGTTCGACACTCCTGTAATTTTGAACCTACGTGATATAAAACGGGATTCCTATATCTGTAAGTGGATGCCAAGCCGCCGTTTGCAGCGGAAGACAGAGATTTACATGCGGTTACCCACCTAGCCTGGCTAGGAGTCAAAATAACAGGAGCCGGCATTTTGGGTGATTACTAAAGAGAAAGGCGGCCTTGAGCCGCTTTTTTGATTTAATATATTATCTCCTATTACTTAAGTTTTTCCTTGATTTGTGCAAATGGAAGAAGATGATTTGACAGGAAAGATTTTGTCCTTCAAATCAGATCTTTAAAGTTTACATCAACTCAGCCAATGGTTTCCTTGGAATGCTGTATTTTATGGATAGTATCCTCATTGATGGCTTGCTTAAGTTCTTTCAGATATTTTGAAAATGCCACTTCTTTTTCTCCGTGTGTCAGATTTAATTCATATTCAAGAGGAATCCATGTTGAAAGATCAGCCTCGTTGTGCTGAATGAGTACCTCCATCTTATCAAGTGCTTTGTATATCTTAGATTCTATAGACTTTTGTTCCTGCATTTCTGAATATAGCATCGTAAGTTCCTGTTTATATGGCTCCGGTAAATCGCTTAGCAGCTGGTTAACTTTTTCGTTTTCTACTATTTCATCATTTTCAGTCTTGTGAAAGGAAGGGATGTCACCTGTGATTGCTTCCCCTAAGTCATGACATATGCACATTAATATCACTTTATTAATATCCGCATTAGGAAATTCATCCTTCACTAAGTATGCCATGAGAGATAATCTCCAGCTATGTTCCGCTACACTTTCCTGTCGATTAGAAGAAGTCCAGGAATGTCTTGTATTATTCTTTAGTTTTTCTGCTACCGACATAAGTTCTATGAGTTTTTTTGGGTTCATTTTCCTATACCTCCCGATCATAAAATAGTTTGCTTTTTCGCGCTATTAATTTAAATGTTGATACTTAGATTATCATATAACATTCTGCACAGGCATACCCCTTTCTCAATGGGCAACCGTTCCCACTTAAAACATTATATCATGAACCAAAAAACAGTTCATGATCTTTAGCTCCGATCGCATATTACAAGCAAGCTTGTATATGCTCACTACGCTTTTATTATATCATGAGTAACGAACACTCATGATCTTGGCACTCCACTCGGGAATTACAAGCAAGCTTGCATTTCCTCATTCCGTTTTTATTATATCATACCATAAAATTACAGTAAAGTATTATAAACAAGCAGTTAAATAGTTGATTTTACTTTAATAAATGTAACATACTATCATTATTCCCCCCTTGTCTTTTAATAAAGGAGAAACTATAATGTAAGCAAACACGAATTCTGAAGGAATTCGTGCATAAGAAAAGCAAGGCTTTTCTTATGAGCAGCGAAGCTGCGTTTTGCTTAACGAACATTTGTGAAGCAAATGTGAGTCTATCAACGGGAGAGATTCATATATACTTTTAGATAGCTTAGAGAATAGGAGATGAAATACATTGAGCGGTTTTATAAATAACGGAATTATAGAAGTTGCTGCCGTAGCGCCTGCATCCATTCAAATTGGAAATCCAAGCTATAATGTAGATAGAATGTTAGAGCTTATAGGTGATATTAATAGAAAGAATAGTATCGGTGAGAGACAGACAAGAATCGTAGTATTTCCGGAGCTTTGTATAACTGGATATACTTGCGGAGATTTATTTAATCATTCCATATTGATTAATAAAGCAATGGATGAATTGATGCGGTTTGTTGAAAAATCCAATCATGAATTTAATCCAATTATGTTCGTGGGAATTCCTTTACGAAAAGATAATCAATTATTTAACTGTGCAGCTGTTATTCATAGGGGAAAAATTCTTGGCTTTGTGCCAAAAACCTATATTCCGAACTACAGTATCTTCTACGAATTAAGAAATTTTAAGCCTTCCTTTGATCGAATCAATGATGAAATTACGATAAAAGGTGCCCGGTATCCTTTTTTGCCCAATATCCTGATTGAAGATGAAGCATCCGGAGCGGTTATCGGTACGGATATCTGTGAGGATTTGTGGGCTCCCATTCCGCCGTCCTCGTATCATTGTTTACATGGTGCAAATATTATAGTAAATCTTTCGGCAAGTAATGAAACCATTGGAAAATCGGATTACCGAAGAAATATGATTACGATGCACTCCGCAAAGTGTATGTGTGGTTATATCTATGCATCTGCGTCATCGGATGAATCTACAACAGACAACGCATTTTCGGGGCATTGTATTATAGTAGAAAACGGCTATATAATCTCCGAATCGAAATCCTTTCATAACACAGAGATCACTTATGGTGAGATCGATATTGAAAAATGCTTAAATGAACGGACAAGGAACAGTTCCTATATGATTATCCATGAAAAACAGGAATATAAATACATTTATACAAAAACATTTGATCGATTGACCGATAAATTCAAATCAAACAAGGAATTACCCCTCTTACCCTTTGTTCCGCAAGATATTGACCGTCGTTCCGAGGAGATTATGAATATTCAGGTCACAGGACTAGCTCAAAGACTGAAAAAGATACATTGTGATAGGGCTGTCATAGGTATATCGGGCGGACTCGATTCGACCCTGGCGCTAATGGTAACGGTAGAAGCATTTAAACGGAATAAATATGATCGAAAGGGAATCATAGGAATTACTATGCCGGGCTTTGGAACAACGGGCAGAACCTTAGAAAATTCAAAGAAGCTGATGAAGGCTTTAAATATCACCTTATTCGAAATACCGATTCGGGATGCCTGCATTCAGCATTATCAGGATATTCAACACGATATTAATGTGCATGATGTAACCTATGAGAATGTGCAAGCAAGAGAAAGAACCCAAATTCTCATGGACATGGCTAATAAATATAATGGAATTGTTGTCGGAACAGGAGATTTATCTGAGCTGGCTCTCGGATGGTGTACTTATAATGGAGACCAAATGAGCATGTATGGGGTAAATGCATCCATTCCTAAGACACTCGTAAGAGGTATCGTAAAATCCTATGCAAAGAAGCAGGAAGATGCGATTAAAGAGACGCTTCTTGATATCTGTGATACTCCGATAAGCCCGGAATTATTACCTCCAAATCCGGATGGTACCATTGCTCAGAAAACGGAGGAAGTGATCGGCTCCTATGCAGTACATGATTTTGTTTTATATTACATGCTGCGGTATGGATTTGGACCGAAAAAGATTTATGAATTGTATGTTAATTCGTTGAAGCTGCAAACAATTAGAAAGGGCGGAAATCCCAAAGAAATTGATAAGCAGAGAATATATAAAGATATGAAAACCTTCTATAGACGATTCTTTACACAGCAGTTTAAGCGCTCCTGTATGCCGGACGGTATTAAAGTCGGTTCCGTATCGCTATCTCCGAGGGGGGATTGGCGGATGCCAAGTGATGCTTCGGCAGAAATCTGGCTGAAAGAGCTTGCTATGGTTGAAGAATAATCCTGATAAGAAACCCGATAAGGAAAGACTAGAGAACACTCCTTACCGGGTTTTTTTCTACTTATAATTTCTGTTATACATCGTAAAGCTGTAGTGCCATTCTACCCTTTTAATGTTCTATTACTCTGGCTTAAATTTCGACATAAAAAGAACTGAGAGGATTTCAGAAACAGTTTTGTAAGTTACTATAATTAATTACTTCATTATAATTAGTAATAAATAAACAAATACCTATTGACTAGGCAGAGGGTATGTTATAATATGGACAAAATACATAATATTACATATGATGTAATAATATAGTAATAAAAGTTGTAAGAGGTAAATATATGGGTAAAGATATCGTTTTAGGGGTTAAATGTGGTGGAAATCCAAATGGGAATGGACATGACTGTAATGTTGCCATCAAAGGAAAGGGTATAATAACTGCAATACAGGCAGAGAGATTAGATAGAATAAAAAAGTCCTCAGGTTGGAAAAAAGGAACAAAGAATTACTATAAAAAAGATATTACTAGCGAAGATTTTGTTGGTAGTAAGCTTTGTATTGAATATTGTATGAAAAATATATCTATGAAATGTAAAGATATCGATTTGATTGTAGTTGATGATTTAGGTGATAGACAATCCCAAATTAATGAAATGCATAAATATTTGAAAAAAGACATTAGAATTGTAAGAGTATCACATCATTTAGCACACGCTGCTAGTACTTTCTTTTGTTCACCATTTGAAGAAGCGGCAATAGTCGTTGTTGATGGAGGAGGAGGTAGGCGCAAAAATAAATTATCAGGTGAATATGAATATGAAAGACAAAGCTTCTACCTAGGGACAAATAACAATATTGAACTTCTTCATACGACATGGAGTAATAAGAAAGAAATTTGGGGACTTGGAGGAGCGTATGCTGCTCATCAACAAATTTTAGGATTAGAAGCTGGAAAAGTTATGGGGTTAGCTCCTTACGGAAAGGGAGAATTATATAATGATTTTAAGATTTTTAAAAGACTTTCGGATATTGATGTATTGATATATGATACAATAATTTATGACGATAACTTAGAGAATTTTAATATAAATAAGAATAATAATATATATAATTTACTTAGAGATTGGGATGATAATCCGCTTGATCAAAAATGGGCAGATATGGCGTATAAAATTCAAAGTGAGATAGAGGAAGAAATGATATATTTATGTAATGAGTTATATAGAAAAACTTCAGTGGAAAATCTTTGTATAGCTGGAGGAGTTGGATTAAACAGTGTAGCAAATAAAAAAATACTAGATAATACACCTTTTAAAAATATATTTATTCAACCGGCAGCAGATGACGGTGGTATAGGTTTTGGGTGTGCACTATATGGGTATCATACTGTTTTAGGCCATACAAGGGATTATGTAATGACAAACGCATATTTGGGGAAAATATATTCTGAGGATATTATTATTAATACATTAAATAGCTATAAAAATAAAATAATTTGGACATATAGCAATAATATTATAAGTACCACAGCTAAATATATTGCTGATGGTTTAATAATTGGATGGTTTCAAGGAGCATCTGAATATGGACCTAGGGCTTTAGGTAATAGAAGCATTATATGCGATCCAAGATCTATAAACTTGAAAAACAAAATAAATTTGAAAATTAAAGGGAGGGAATTTTGGAGACCACTTGCACCGAGCATTATGTTAGAGTATGTAAATGATTTCTTTGACATAAAAGAAGAAAGCCCATTTATGTTGCTAGTTGCGAATGCTAAAATTGACAAATTAGATGTTATTCCTGCTGTTATACATGTTGATAATACTGCGAGGGTGCAAACTATAAATCGCGATCAAAATAAAGTTTATTATGATTTAATAAATGAATTCTATAAGTTAACTGGAATACCGCTTATATTAAACACATCGTTCAATCTTAATAATGAGCCAATAGTTGAAACACCAGAAGACGCTGTTGATACTTTTATAAGAGCAAAGCAGATGGATATATTGGTAATACATAACTATATTATTACAAGGTTGTGATAATTATGTTTGATTATATCAAGAAAATTAAAAATTGGAATAAGAATTATATAATAGAATTATTTATAGAAGAGTATAAAAGTTCTAGAATCAGGATAAGAGGAAAAAACATTGAAGATATCAGTAAAAGTGATGGCGTTGGGGGACATATTAGAGTTACCAATAAAAATGGTGGGTATGGTTTTATAAGTTTTAATGATTTTAGAGATATAGGTTATTATATTCAAAGTGCAATTGATATTGCTGACGTGTCAATGACATCTAAAAGAAGCATTACCCCTAGGGAAGCTATAAAGTTTGAAAGTGTATTAAAAGTTAAAGAATCTTACCCATTCGAATATAAGGCGCATAAAATAAAGGAAATAAATGATAGAATCTTTAGAATGGCAGGCATAGATACTACTGTCATATCATATGGAGAAAAATTCAAGAAAGTATATTATTATAATTCCTTTGGTAGTGAGATAATTCAGGAAAAGAACGATTTAATTGCTAGTTTTACACCAGTGATAAGAGATAATGGTAATGCTAATGTATATCCATTCTATTATGGGAGTACGGGGGATTTCAGTATAATTAATAAATCTGAAGAAACAATATATAGAAACATTGAAAATCTTCTCTCAAATAATGATGTTAATCTTATTGATGAAGGACATTATGCTGTTCTTATGGATCAAGAAATAGCAGGTTTATTTATGCATGAGATAATTGGTCACTTAGTTGAGGCCGATCAATTAAGTGATAAGTTACATTTAAATACTCATATTGCATCAAATATCATAACAATCGAAGATCGTCCAGACTTAAAGGGTTTACGGGGGAGTTATGAGTTTGATGACGAAGGAACTAAGTCCCATGGAACGAAAATTATAACAGATGGAATATTGACAAATTTTCTCCATTCTCGCGATACTGCATATAAAAATAACAAAGTTTCTACTGCAAATGCAAGAACTGTAGGATATAGATTTAAGCCAATTGTTAGAATGAGCAATTTATTTATAAAAAAAGGCTTATCTTCGTTTAATGATATATTACAAGGCATTGATAATGGCATCTATGTAGTTGGGTCAAGAGGGGCCAGTACAAATTTAGATAAATTTATTTTAAGGCCTAGAGAGGCGTATTTAATAAAGAACGGTACTATACGTAATAGATTATGTAATATTTATTTAACAGGTGATCTAGAAACATTTAATAAAATTGAAAAATTAAGTTGTGAAGAATATATTAATCAAGGGGTATCTTGCAGTAAACAAGATCAGAGAAATTTACCAATTAGTATATCATCCCCTCATATTTTTATATCATCTTGTTTTGTTGGGAGGAGTATTTATTGAATGAAAAAATTTTAGAATTACATAATGAGAGTAAAAAAAAGTTTGACTTATCAGAAATATATTCTTTTAATAGAAAAGAATTACTAATTAAATTTTCAAATCGTGAAGTTGTTAATATTTGTGAAAGACAATTCTCGCAAGATTCTTTAAGAATAGTAATGGATTGTCAACAGTAATCTAGACAACTTTTTTAAGGTTATTCATCCGGTACTCTCGCGGGGTTAGGTATCCCAGCGAGGAATGAATCCGGTGATTGTTAAACCAATTCACGTAGTCTGCCAGCTTGTACTTTAGTTCATATAGATTTGAAAAAGTCTGATTACGCACAAACTCGGTCTTTATGATTTTGAAGGTCGCTTCTGCGACAGCATTATCATATGGGCATCCTTTGTGGCTCAGGGATCGAGTGATTTCAAAGGTTTTGAGTGTTTCTTCGATTAGCTCGTTCTTGAACTCATTGCCTCGATCTGTATGGAAAATCTGGATATCTTTCAGGTTACCATTAATGGTCTGAAATGCTTGCTTTACGAGTAAAGCCGTTTTATTTGGTCCAGCACTATAACCTATGATTTCTCTGTTAAAGAGATCAATAAGAACACATATATAGTTCCAGCTCATGCCGACTCTGACATATGTTAAATCGCTTACCACCACGTTTCGGAAGGGTTGTTTGTTGAACTGTCGATCAACGATATTTTCAATCTTTGATTCGTTGCAAGTATCCTTCTGTGGACGGAACTGGGCTGTAGTATAGTTTGAAACCAGTCCCTCCTGCTTCATGATTCTGCCTATCCGGCGACGTGAAACAATGATGTTTCTTTCTTTCAGTTTTACTTTTATTTTCCGCGTTCCGTAATTATTACGGCTTGCTGCAAATATATCAACTATTGCAGCTACTAGCTCAGTTTCATCTGGTTTTGCCTTAGCTTCATAGTAGTATGTGCTTCTTGGGATTTGTAGGACTTTACACATTGCTGACACAGAGTATTTGTGGGCATTAGCCTTAATCACATTTACTTTCGTCCTAAGATCAGCGCTGCTTGTTTTAAAATGTCGTTCTCCATCTTAAGCTGTTGGTTTTCTTTGCGAAGGCGAAGTAGCTCCGCATCTTCTGGAGAACGGTTATCTTTCTCCTTGAAAGATCCAGTATTTGTTGCCTGGGTTATCCATTTATCAAGGAGGGAACCTGAAATATCGTATTCACGTATGATATCGCACTTTCTCTTACCGCTACGGTAGAGATCAACGATTTGTTGTTTGAATTCAGGTGTAAATGTACGACGTTTTCTTGCTTGATTGTTTTGAGACATGGGGCATCATCCTTTCTTCATTAAGAATATCATATATGCCCTTAAAAATTCTGTCTAGTTAATTATAGCCGATCCAGACACATGATAAAATATCATGAATTATTAAATACTTATCAGCACCTTTTGGGTGAACATACTACCGTTTGCTCGGTAAACTTTTCACTTTTTATGGTTTTCAATATTAACATATCCTCTTAATTTAAATATGCTTTGAATTTAACAAACAACCCACTGCAATGACGTAGTGGGTTGTTTGTTATGAAATCAAGTGGGTTTTTAACCCCATGGCAATGGCATCATGGGCAATTCGAATCACGCTGCTTTCAATCACTCGTGAAAGGATTTACGTAGCCGATACTACCAGTACAATAGAAGCACAAATTTCCCGGCCTTCCTTTATTGCCTTTTGTAGACAGTGTACTGAAAAGGTGTGCCTAAGACAATGTAGATTTGGAGTACCGTAAATAGATTATATAGTATCCTCATCTATTTTACAGCACTCCTGTTATGCAAATCAAAAAGCCTCTTCCGGCAGTGTACATCCCGACAGCTATCTTGACCCGTATTTTATCGGATGTTATCGGATGTATTCTTTATTATTAATTACTTACTCAATGAGATACTAACAGGATGCTCAAGCCCGGTAACAGGAGCCTTCATTCTCTCCAATACCACCTGATTATCCTCAGGCCAGATTACTGTTATATAGTATTGTGTTTTACCACCTATCTGCGATGCCCTCTCATAATCTGACATATGATAAACATTGCCCTGCAGATCCTCATAGCGTGTATCGAATGTACCTGAGATGTCATGCACGCTCAGACCTGCAACAGTTGATTCAAAGGTAATATCAGCCGTATCTCCATTTCTTTTAATACTCTTGATATACAGATCGGAGATAACCGGTATCGTTGTCTGATTTAATAAATCAACTGTAACCGCCTGATCTTCCTTCATGAACATACCAGCTCCCGTAATCTCCAACCTATCCAGTGATTCCTCATTGAAGTAATCATTTTCTAGATAATATATTATATCCACAGCGTCACCATAATAAGTAACCGCGGGTATGGTTCCCTCCGGAATACCCCATGTATTACCGTTTTTATCGATTCCTTTGAACTGTAGGCCACTTATGATTGCGGTATTGTTGTTAGGTGCTGTTGCTTTGATTTCTACACCGGTAGGATATTCCGTAATTGACTGAAGTATTACGGTTTGATCAAGCACCTGTACTTCCTGATTTAATACAGTTGTTATCGGTTCCTGATATTCATTCAAATGGAGGTTAAATTCATAGGTGCCCAAAATCGTTGGGTCATACTCCCCTTCTATTTCCATGTTTACTGGTACTTCATTTGTTGTACTACATAATTTTACCAGCGAAACCGGTATCGTTATGTCCTGAGGAATATCTGCTTCATCGGAACGTATACTGATTACCTGCAATCCATTGGGACCTGTTTCATTATTAAATTCCCTTAATTCAACACTTCTTACGTCCAACTTTTCCAAAGCACTGTCACCTAATGTAACCTGATATTTATGAAAATTATTCTCGTCAAATAAACTCTCCGGCAATTGGAAGAACAGTACTAGACGTTTTCTGTCAGCAATTACATAAGGCATCTTCAGAGTGAGGTCATTTACTTCCTGCTCCAGATTTACCTCCTGAGCGTATTGATTTTTAACAGCATTTTGCAGTCCTTTGTCAAACTTGACATACTCGGCAAATTCACCGATGACAGGGATGTGCTCTATTGTTTGTGCAATTACCGTAGATGTATTGACTGCTGCAGTAAATAATGCGACTGCTCCAACAAAAACCCCCATGCCGGTTAAGAAGCGTCTTTCCACCCTCTGCCGGATTTTTTTGTTAAGGCGGCTATTCATATGATCCAGCTCCGGGGGATAATCACTTGCATTCCTCATAGTATCCTTGTATTCCGTATAACGAACTTGATTCATAAATATTCTCCTTCCTTATTCCTCCAATTCCAATTTTAATAATGCCAGTGCCTTCCGTTCTCTTGTGGCTACCGTGCCCTGCGGTACCTTCAAAATTGCAGCTGTTTCCGCTAGGGTATAACCGCCAAAAAACCGTAGATAAATAATGCTTGCCAACTCCTGTGAAAGCTTACCGAGGGCATCCCTGATTGGGAGAGTATCAAATGCTTCTGTCGCTTCCTCCGGAATCTCGTCAATCAATACCTCTCGCTTATTCTTGCGCAGAAGCTGTAAGCATTCATTTACAACAATCCGCGTAAGCCATGTTTTGAAACACTCCTCATTCTTTAATTTACCGCGGTTGATATATCCTTTATAAATGGCTTCATCCAACGCATCAAGAGCAAGAGTTTTATCATTCATATAACTGTAGGCGACTCGGTATAAGCACTTTTTATACTTCTCCATTTGTGTAACATAATTTCGTTTACTTATTCCCATCTGTTTCCTCCCCTCTATTAATAAAGATGCATCAGATTGTCTTTTTTATTGCATAAAAATATTTTTCCAACATTTTTATAATAATTTACCATTTTTAGCGCAAAAAAGCCCCATCCAAAGATAAAGGCAATTTTACTAATTTTTTATAATTCTAATAAAATATAAATGTCCAGTTTACAATCTTGGTTATTTTTAAAGAGTAAATTTCAAGAGGATCCATTTCTGCTTATTCATTAACAATTAATTCAATAGCTGGGCCACTCAATTTTCTCTTTATTATATATTTTTTAATGGCTTTCCCCATAAATCCTGAAATATTCGATAAAAATAAGTTGTTGAATACCTAAATTGCTTAATTTGCGTATATCAATATCTTCTTTTATATTCTTTTCAATATAATCAATTGATTTCTGAATATTTTTACAGTAATTCATTACTTAATCCTCCACTTTAATACGGCAATTGCATTATGACTATTATCTCATACCTTGGTAGCCAAAACTCAGTTTAATATTCCATTTTTCGAATCATTATATGGAGGATACAATTCCATCTCTGGCGTATTCCCATGCTCGTATTTATAAAATAATATCGGTCTTTCATTGCAAATAATCAACTCCAATAAAATCTCTCCATGCAAATATTTACATATATTTTTCATATCCCAAACTCATAATAATTAAGTGTAAAGATAATAAAAGCAAATAGCCTGCTACAATAAAGTAACAGGCTATTGTTTTTAAATCGGATTACTTATTATATGATTACCAAACATTCTTTTTGCACTTATCACAAAAGATATTTACCTGAACGCAAAATTCTTCTTCCTTACGTTCTTTTTTACAATCATCTTCTTTGTGTTCCTTTTTATTCTCATCACAGAAGATATTTACCTGTACACAAAATTCTTCTTCCTTACGTTCTTTTTTACAATCATCTTCTTTGTGTTCCTTTTTATTCTCATCACAAAAGATATTTACTTGAACGCAAAATTCTTCTTCCTTAAGTTCTCTTTTTTTCTCTTCCCTGTAATCATAGTTATCATTATACATATACATAAATGCCTCCCTTCTTTCTTTGACACTATATAATATGCATAATTCGACAAAACGTTATATAAAATTCATCAAATTCTTTCGCAATTAATTCAAGCATTTTTAAATCATTTATTAAAATTAATGTAATCGAATAGATTAATGACTCAACTTTCCCACCAGCATAGCTGGTGAAATGCATGATTCTTCAAGCATAATTATTACTTTAATTGGTTCCTTGTTTTGTAAAAATTTTTTCCGCTCTCATTCACAGGTTTAAAATTAGTCTGCCTTTGATATGCTTGTATTGAATTTTCAATATACCGGGTCCATATTCAGTTTGATTTCATTAATATACCTTTTTCCCATCCTTTTCTCGGTCGCTATTCGTTGGTGTAATTTCTCATATCATAAATTTTACATTATTTTTCATATTACAACATTCTATATATGATGTGTAAATAATATTGTAACTCTTATGTGAATTTGGTCAATTGTAACAATGAAAATGAGTATTTTCCTTTATAATTAAAATTATCTTCCTGACTATGGATTAAAACAAAATACCTCATATAACACACAATGAAACTCCATGAAATCCCGAATGTTTATCCTCCCCTTTTTATCAAAAAGCCTGTTGCAAAGACGCAACAGGCTTTTTGCCCTTCATTAGTTTAGTGAAAAGAATCAATAATCCTTTTTAGTTCTGACAACTCAACCTTTCCCCTTAAAGAATACTTTATATTGTTATCATAAAAATATGCAATATACTCATTTATTCTACCGGAATTATTTCCAATAATCTGCACTTCTCTTCCATCTGAACTTGTATACGTTTCATGGTGAGTAAATGACAAGCCTGAATAATCTACATTTGCTTGCGAAGTTTGCCGTTTTGTACCGGTGATAAAGAATTCGATTTCAAGACTTATTGTTGAAGCATATTTATCTTCGTCTGTTTGCGGCGTCTTATAGACGGCACCAGTGCCTTGTCGCTCAAACTCCTTTAGGTCACCAATAATATACATAAAATCCTTGATTGATACCCCATTTGTTCCAAACTTCTCATCACCATCAAGAGGAAATGTCAGTTCAACCTTCCCCTCATAACTCTCATCATATGCCAAATCACTTGTTAATATATTGATACCAAGTTCATCCATGCATTCCTTTAAGGAAGAATAGCTCTTGCCACCGACATAGGTTCCATAATGATCCAATCTCTCTGGCTTATTAACCGTAATAAGCTTCATATTCTCATCGGGCAATATTATATCCTGCGACATTGCCGTACTCCTAGTAAAAAACTCAGATGCATAAGTGTAAATACCCTTCCAATTAATTGCTACAGCCAGAGCAAAACATGCTGCTATAGCAGCATAAGCTTTCCTTCTTTTTATGGATTTTTTCTTATCGGAAGCCACTTTACTATAAAACAATTTCAATATGTGATCTGTAGATAATTGTATCTGGTCTTCCTGTATACTGATTTGTTCTATCTCATCAAGCATCGTTTGATTTGTTTTACAAATTTTCATAAGAATATCCCCTTTCAAATAATTGTTTTTTAGCTTCTTTCTACTTCTAGCCAGCTTCGATTTCACCGTATTAGGATTCAGTTGCATTTCTTCAGCTATCACCTTCACTGTTTCTCCGTATATATGATATTTTGTAAAAATCTCTATATCTGGATATTTTAGTGTATCAACTTCACATTTCAGAATATCCATTGTCTCTCTGTTTATTATCTCAAGCTCTGGTGAAGCATCATCCGGAATCTCCATATCATCTACCGCCAGTAACATTTCATGATTCGCCCGCAGTTTATTAATCGCCATATTTCTTGCTAGTATACCGAGGTAATTCTTAATGGTTCCTTTCTTTGAATCTAGCTTACCACTTTGCTTCCATAGCGCAAAGAAGACGTCAGCAACAACTTCCTCCACATCTTCAAGCCCCATTGATGTGGAAATTCTGTTTTTTACAATTGCTCCGACATAATTTTTATATGTGGCAATTACTTCTTCGAAAGCATTCATATCCCGCCGCTTTAACCTATTGATTAGAATTTCATCCTGCAATTATCTCCCTCCCATATGTGTTTATCAATGAATAATGCATTTATTTCATCTTACATTAATATAATCACATAGCAATGCACTTTGGTTGCATATTAAGCCTAATTACCACCGTCACCTTTTATTTCACCACATATTCCCTATCGATGCAATATTAATTCTATTTCTTTTTCTATATTATTTTCTGTCTATATGCCACTTTATCTGAAGGAATTTTCCCCCCATTAATTTACATTCACTTCATCACATTTTCCTGAAGAAGCAACTGCATAATAATATTATTAAAGAAGTTATTTAATATATTTAATTTAAATATTAATTATTTTAACTTGTTAATTAATATTATTAATTTAAGTGTTGACATATTTAATTTAAAGTTGTATATTATAAGTCAAAGCGGATATTCGCAATCCGCTTACGCTACTTGCTCATAACCTCATTGCCACTGCATGGCATTTTAGCAGGAGCTTGAACTCCTGCCAAAACAGGCAAGTCCTTACCTGATGAGGTTAAATAATACATCAGGATGGTGAAAAGAATGAAATACAAAGCTCCAGGTAAATGCCCTGTATGTGGTGAAAAGCTTTCCATAACCAAGCTTGGCTGCCCTAAGTGCTCCACATCCATTGAAGGAGATTTCCAGCCTTGTGAATTTTGCCGTCTTCCAGAAGAAGATCTCGAATTTGTCAAGATCTTTATAAAATGTCGCGGTAATATCAAGGATGTTGAGAAAGAACTAGGCATCTCTTATCCCACGGTTCGCGGTAAACTGGATTCGGTCATTAGAGGTCTTGGATATGAAGTATCATCAAAAGAATTAATTAAGGAAAACGAAGATAAAACAGCAGCTAAAAATGAAATTCTTGACCAATTGTCAAAGGGTGAAATCTCCCCAAAAGAAGCAACAGAACGGATTAAAAATCTATAATAATAGGAGGTCTAATCTATGAGTGAACAGCAAAGAATTTTAGAAATGATTGAAAAAGGGCAGATTACCGCTGCCGAAGGTATGGAGCTTTTGGAAGCTCTAAACGTGACGAAGGAAGCAGAAACGCTTCAGAAGGTTGAAACCGTAACTACCGCAAAACGGAACTATAAGTTCCTTAGGGTAAAGGTTACATCAGATGACAATTCCGTTAATGTTAATGTAAATGTCCCGATACGCCTGCTGACAACGATCGGTGAAATTGCTGACAAGATGACTACGATAGTTCCTGCGGATGCCAGAAGGGAAATGGAAGCGAAAGGTATCGACATTTCCAGCATCGATTTTGCAAGAATAATCGAGGAGATCATAAACGGTACCTTGGATGATCCGAATATCGTTGATGTGGAGGCCTGGGATGAAAGCCATAAAGCAATGGTAAAGGTGAAAGTATATGTCGATTAAAGGCTTTCGTTTATTGTGTATCCAGCTCCAGATCGAGGGCAAAAAGTTCCTTCGCATTCCCTTCCCGGTCCCCTTGTTTATCTTTCAAGAATTATTGGACTGTTTTCTGGACTTATTGACCATCGCATGTTTCTTTGCACCGAAAGTGCCCGATCTGGATTCATCCTCCCGAATCACTATTTCTTCAGCAAAGGTACTTGTTACCATGGTCATGAAACTGCTGGATTCTTTAACTGGGGATGACCCCTATGATCTTGTCGATGTTACAACGAATAAAGTCAAGGTCCTAATTCAGGTCAGATAAAGAATGTCTAATGGAGGTAAGGTTGAAAGAAATACACTTTCAACCACAAATTTTGTGCCTGCGAAATCCTCGGCACAAATTCGGATGCACAGAAATACATGTGCAGGAATGGAGGTAAAAATGACAAAACTGTTCATGAAATATATATCTATCATATTAACGATATATCTGCTGTCATTTGTATCACACACGATTCAAATCGACAGTATCCCGGCACTTCTTATCATGGGATTGGTGCTGTTGGTAGTAAATCTTATTTTAAAACCAATTCTGCTCTTGATTACCTTACCGTTCAGCCTGCTGACCTTAGGATTATTCAGCTTTATTGTAAATGCCTGGACGATCATGATTGCAGATCATTTCGTAGCAAACATAAGCATGGGCGGCTTTCTTAATTCGCTTCTTGCCGCCTTCCTCATTGTTGTCTTTAATCATCTGTTCAAGGATATAAATAAAGTTTCCGATTAAGGAAGCTCAAGTCCTCATATATCCCTACTTCGAGTACCATATTACACATATTGAAACACTATAACACTTTAACTTCATAATCTCCCTTTTTTAGGAAAGCACCCCACTACAATGCGTAATGGGGTGCTTCTTTCCTTCTATAATTTTATGAAGCTTGATATTATAGCAAGCCGCATAATATGTAACTGGCGTTATCTATTCCGACATTGCCAATACTATAGTGTAGTTAAAAGAGCTTTTTTTACTGCCTTTAAAAACTTTAACATAGTAGGTTCCTTTGGAATACTCTCCGTTCATCCAAAAACGATAAAATCCTTCCGGTAGTTCTCCCTCTTCATCGCTATCATATACTATTTTCCCTTTTGAATCCAGTATCTGATATGAGATATCTCCATCAAGCATATAGTAAAGTGTAAGTCCAACATGCTGACCGGGTGCTGGAACTGAAAACTTATACCAATCAACTTTTGAGACTTTATCTGATATTGTAAAATATCCTTCGGCTTCACTACCTTTGGTTTTTAATAGTTTAGCCTTAGATTTACTGGACCCAGCCTGTCTTTTAACATTACTAGACATACTTTCTAATTGATAAAACGAACAATTGGCACTGATAACTACTTAATCCCAAAACAATCTCAGAAATTCAATTAATTATATTCCGCTTTAGCCTACAATACCTCGCTTCAAAAGCAAATCTATAAATATCATTTTTTGTCATAAGTTTCCGGTTAGCTTCTCTTTACAGAAACGCATAATCGTATTATAATAAGCACATAATACAAACATATGTTCCCCGTTTTGTCGGAGGGCTATATATTATAGAAGATATAGCATTTTGTTGTAAAGCATAATGATAAATCAATTGCGATTTTAGTGAAATAAGATACCTCCGCATTTGACGAAGGAGTGATATAAGGGAAGTGAGCCAATATGGAAAGAGTCATATTTCACATTGATGTTAACTCAGCCTTTTTAAGCTGGGAAGCCGCTTATCGAATACATGTGTTGGGTGATCGACAAGATTTATGTAAGATTGCATCTGCTGTTGGAGGCGATATCAAAAAACGTCATGGAATTATCCTGGCAAAATCTATACCTGCTAAAAAGTCAGGTGTCCGAACCGGTGACACTATCGCTGACGCTCTTAAGTGCTGCCCTGGTCTCGTAACCGTGCCGCCTCATTATGATTTATACGAAAAATGTTCAAATGCATTTATTGAAATGCTTCGTGAATTTTCTCCATGCGTAGAGCAATATTCAATTGATGAAGCTTATTGTGATATGACGGGCACGGAGTTACTCTTTGGAACACCTTTAGCTGCTGCGCACAAATTAAAAGACAAAATCCGGGATGAACTTGGATTTACAGTTAATGTCGGCATATCCTCCAATAAACTGCTTGCCAAAATGGCTGGAGATTTTAAAAAACCAGATCTCGTGCATACTTTATTTCCATATGAAATCGAAGAGAAAATGTGGCCTCTGCCGGTAGGAGATCTACTCTTTGTAGGTCATTCTACCAAGCATAAATTATATAATCTTGGAATCTATACCATCGGTGATCTGGCAAAGACCGACTTAAATATACTGAGATCTTATTTTGGAAAAATCGGAAATGTATTATACTCATTTGCAAATGGTATTGATGTATCCATCGTAGCCACCGAGGCACCGCCAAACAAAGGATATGGCAACTCTTCTGTTATTCCTTTTGATGTAGATCGAGCCGATGTTGCCAGAATGATATTACTTTCCTTAGCAGAAACCGTATGCACCCGATTACGTGCAGATTCCGTTATGGCTAATGTTGTAGCTATCAGCATCGTTGACTTTGCTTTTCATCATTCATCACATCAGTTAACCTTATTTGCGCCTACAAATATTACGAATGAAATCCATAAAGCCGCATGCCAGCTCCTTAACGAACTATGGGATGGCAGGACGCCGATCCGAAATTTAGGCATCCATACCAGTAAAATAGTGCCCGCTACACCTGTTCGTCAATTAAATCTTTTTGATACGCATAATTATGAACATTTATTAGCAATGGATAGTACGATTGATAAAATAAGGGATCGGTACGGAAAGGACTCTGTAATGCGCGCCGTATTTATTAATAATCCAATTTATCATATGAGCGGTGGAATAAGTATAGATAAACGCAAACCCGATTATGGAGGAGGCATTATCGAATGAATAATAAAACCGTAGACGTTATCGTTACTTTTAATAAAGCCGGTAAAATAAAACCAAATTATATACGGCTTGAAGATGATGACCAATTAATGCACACCTATAAAATATATAATCCCAGATTTGACCGCGAAGAAAAATTTGCCGGTACTGCTGCATTATTGTTCAGCTGCTATATTATTAATAATGGCTGTAAGCAAATGATAAAAATAAAATACCACGCCAATACTTATCAATGGATCTTAGTCAGCTAACGGCCATTGCTCAGAATTCGAGCAATGGCATATGTTTGTGGCAGGTATTCTATTTTGCCCGTAAAACAAATCTTTGGTTAGGATATCCAAAGCTTTCAATCAATTCTGCAGGCTCAAATCCCAAACTGGTATACAAAGCTCTTGGTGCAATACCCTTGGGATCTTCTTCCCGAAAAGTATCCACAATTATGTCTCTGCTTTTATCTAAATTACTTATCATTTCTTTAATCATTCGTTTCGCTATTCCTCTTTTACGGTAATCAGGATGTACCGCCATGCAGCATAACATATTATATTTTATAGAAAATAATAAAATTCCAACAACCTTATCTTCGCTGATAGCACATATTGCACTTTTTCGATTTATATTTTTAATCACCGTATTTTTATACGCATCCAATAATTCTTCTGTTTCCAGACCAGGAAAATTCCATGAAACCAAGCGAACAAGTTTTATCCATGAATTTAACTCATCCATTGTTGCATATTTAATTTTATATTTCATATTTCCTCACATTCCTCCGCCAACAAGCGGCACAAATATTACCCATATGATTTTCAATCGAGCATATTATTAACTTTTATCACAAAAATGCGCTATTTCCCCTTACCCTCCCCCACAAGCATTTCATGCTGATTTCCTTAATCCACGCGGCTCAGCAAATATTCAAATGACTTATGTATCTTATTCTTACTAAAGTTTCAATACCGTTACAGGCTCATTTTCAGACATCTCTCCGTTATCATGCGGAAGTGGACATCCGCCGTTGGTTAAAGGATGCGGCAGTGCTCCATCCTATTCTCCTCTGGTGCTTAATAGCATAATGGGTTCGATACCCAGGTTCCGGTTAACAAGAATCAAATTCCAGGACTGCTTCCGGTATTATAGTATTATAAACAAGGTGAGTAAAATTTGTATAGCTTTGTGATGCAGCATCCCACATACCGGTAATCTCTATGGAATCCTCCCTTTGGGCAATCGTTGCAATTGTGGTAAAGGTTTCTTCCATGGCATTTAGTTTCTGGGTCGTATCACTCCATAGATGAATCCCCAATACCAGCAGTGCTGTGCTCATAGAGGCAAGCAAAAAAAACAAAATTAACTTGAATAGGGTGCGTAAGAGCTGCTTTATGCTATTTATCATATTTCACCTCATTTCTGCGCTGCCTTTTGCGCATTACAAGTTTGTGGATGCAGCGCAGACACAAATTTGCTGAGTTCCTCCATTTTTAATTTCCCGTCCGTCATCCGGTAGACGATATCAGCCTGTGCAGCAATACCCAAATCATGTGTTACCACGATCACACAATAGCTTTCTTCGCACACAAGTTGTTTCAAAATATCAATGACAATTCTTCCATTTTCTGTATCCAGATTTCCCGTAGGTTCATCTGCAAGTATTACTTTTGCATTGGACGCTAAAGCCCGTGCAATAGCTACCCGCTGCTGTTCCCCGCCGCTAAGCATTGCAGGGAATTTTTTGTATTGTGTTTCATTAATTCTGACACTATCTAATAACACTTTTGCCCGTTTGGCTGCATCCTTTTTTTGCTTGTGGACAATCTGCATCGGATACATAACATTTTCAAGAACCGTTAATGCCGGGAACAAATTGAATGCCTGATAAATAACAGAAACATTTTCACGGCGGTGCCGTTCTGTTCCTGCTTCCTTAAGATCTTTACCATCCACATAGACCGTTCCCTCGGTTGGTATTCCTAAACCTGCCAGCATCGATAAAAGTGTGGTTTTCCCGCTGCCGGAATGTCCGACAATCGCATAAAATTTCTGCTTTTCAAAGGTACATGAGACATTTTTCAATGCTTGTACTTTTTGATACTTTCCCTGATATGTATAGCTTACATTTTCTACCGTTAATTTTTCCATAGTAATCTCCATTCTGCCAAACACCGCACATTAGGAATTAGTATAATGTTTTGCATAACGAATTACAAACCATTCACTTCTAACTGCCCTTCTGCCGCACGCTCTGGTACCAATTATCAGAATTAATCGATCTTTGTTAAAAGTGCTATTGTATCAAACCGTAATAGCAAGAGAAGTGCAACCCATATCCCGATGCATGCGCATATAAAAAACAACAGGAAAATCAACATCATATTTGCAAAACCGATTCCTGCCACACCCATCAGCATTGGCAGAACCAATATGCAGCCTGACAGGTATAAAAACATAGTTTCTAAAAAATACGATGCTGCTCCGGATAATTTCGGGTGCCCCAGGGAGCTTGCAATCGCCATTTCCTGCCGGTAGCTTCGCAAAATCAGAAAGGACACTAGTTGGATCAACAAAATAATTATTAAGAAAAATGGGATCTGAAACCATCGGAACGTTTTTATATTTTCCTGAAGCTTGGAGGCTGTTTCAATAAATATCCTATCCTGGACTATCAGCTCATCGCCGCTGCGTCTGTCATCCGCTTTCGGAACTGCTTCACCAAAATGTTTTTCCTTCATATATGCTTTAAAGTCATTCAGATATAATGGGTTTTTAATGGTGCAGCGAGCCGAGTCATAATAAAAGGTATTTCCGCTTTCCTCCACGAATAAGCGGAGCCAATTGATGGGAACAATCATATTCTGTGTATCTGACGAATCGCTTCCTTGCTGGAATGTGCCGATGACCGTTAAGGACGGTTCTCCCACTTTAATAAAATTAAAGGTATAGCCATCCTTATTAAACTTATAGATATACATTGGAAATGATAAGGTATCTCCTATGGAAATGTCATGCCGTGCAGCATAGGATTCGCTGACCACACACACAGGCTCTTTCCCTTCTAAATAAGTTTCATCCCAGCCATCCGCAAAGATGATTTCTTCGCCGCTGACCGATAGCAATGCCTGAAGAGAATTTGCTCCAATGATTGTTGTGTCGCAAGCCTTTACAAACTCTACCCGGTTGATCAGTTCCAGATTTCCACCCGCCTGCGCCGTATAAAGCGGCTCCGTAATATCAGCAGAAAGCAATGCATCCAAGCGGTTTGTCATAATTTCCAATCCAATCAGCCTGGAACCATTTTGATTAGTTATCTGCGCAGTAACCGTAATCGTATCCGCAAGACTTTTCAGTGCTACTTCATTTTTCCGGATGTTCCCTATGTATATCCCTACAAACGATACTAGCAGTGCAGCAATCCCTACAGACAGCAGGCTGCGGCCTTTATTACGCCATATATGGCGCCGAATTTCAGATAGGAAAAACAATAAGCATCATCCTCTCATTATTAGGTGTATAAATGACGGTAATATCCACGGTATATAGGTTCAATAAAAGCTGATCTCATCCGATAATGATTCTATTTTAAAACTTTGAAATCTCAGTTGTTTATGGCATGAATGTCATAAGCTATCTTAAGATTTTGCCATGAATAGGAACTTATATATATTCATGAAATGTTTTTAATAGCTTATGGCACTCATATTTGTTTATTATATAATTTGGGTATCATACGTCAGATTTACATGAAGAGGAATATGTTTAAATATATATTCATTGCTTCATTTACAAGTGACTTATGATACCCAAATTATTATGTAATATTTAGTAAATATTATTTTAACATTCTTGTCTGTATTTTCAATCAACGACAAATCCTTACTGTCTGATATCTGATAACTTCATGTATTTTAAATTTCTCGTTTTATTTGGAGTAGTCTTTAGTTATCCTTCCCTACGTTTCTTTGTAACAATGATCTGTATAACAATTCCAATTACAACAGATACAAGAATTACTCCCATCCAAATTTCAAATCCGGGGTTATGCTGAAGTCTATATACTTCTTCTGCCTTCATGCCTTCCATAATCTTACCTTCATTAAGCCCCTTAATGAACCTTCCAAGATAATTTCCGGCAAAAATACCGACAACGATTCCTGCGGTCATAAATACTGAAACAAATTGCTGATTTAAGAAAATCAGTAATAGGGTAATCAATCCCAGAACCAAATAGAACTTCCAGTTATGTGCCGCCCACTGAAACAAATATTCTGTGTTCAAAACGGTAAATGCTAACCCTGCAACGACCGCTAGAATAACAGCCTCGATCACCGCATATACATATTTTTTTCTATTCATCG
The DNA here is from genome assembly GCA_015057615.1 of Lachnospiraceae bacterium. Taxonomy (GTDB): domain Bacteria; phylum Bacillota; class Clostridia; order Lachnospirales; family Lachnospiraceae; genus Mobilitalea. The sequence continues at coordinate 34,722 of SVEA01000126.1, forward strand.
TTTTATCCTTCCATTCATTTCTCTAAAGGTACTAACAAGGTATGAAAATACTAATTTAAAATAATGATGCCTGGGATGAAGTTAAGTAATTCACATTATAATAAATGAATGTGAATATACTTACTGTTATATTATAATCTAAACTTGTATATATTTCCAGCTTTGTTTCCCAATACATAGTGGGTTACTTGCTTCTTGTTACTGTTCACACATGGACAAAGTCTATAATATGATTTCGACAAATGATATTCGATAAGGAGTATTTGCATTCGTTGGTACTTTGGCTCCGTATTTTGGAGCCTTATGTACCGCTACGTAATGCAACTAAGCGAAAGCGTCTCCGATTCGGATACAATTGACGAAATCATAGCATGGTATACTTGGGGTGTGAACAGTAACACTTTTTAATTTATCCCTTGTTATAACCATGCTCCTTTCAAAGTCTGGAGACTTTGTGCGTAGCACAAATCTCCGGTTGAAAGAATGAAATTCTTTCAACCTTCTACTGCAGAAATTAGATATTACTTTGTTACAGTAACTTTTATTGCCTTATGAAGGCCTGAAGTTCTTGTATAAGCAACTATATAAGCTGTGCCCTCCTTTTTCGCTGTTACTGCACCTTTACTGGATACCTTTACGATATCTTCATCAGATGACATCCAATATACATTTTCATTGGATCCCTTTGTTAATTTCGCGGTTATAGCAGTAGTTTCATCTTTAACCAAGGAAAGCTTACTTTTATTTAATGTGATTTTTGTAGCTTTTACAATATCTTTCGCATTTACAACTGTTGCTTTACTGCCGATTACTTTTTTATAAGCTGACGCTGCAGATTTATTGACTTTAACCGTGGTCTCCTCTCCAAGTGCTGATTTAATATTAGATATTGGCTTTTTATTCAGAAATGTTACCAGCTTAAAATCAGATAGGGAACCTCTTTCCAGCTTCTTAATCGTAGAAGGTAAGATAATACTTCCTGATTTCATTCCAAAATTAAATGCATCCCGTGAGATCGTTGTAACTCCTTCCGGTACGTACATAAATTCTACATAACTGTAAGTTCCATAATAAAACAGCCATCCGGGAAGTTCTTTACAATTTTTAGAAAAGAAAATCAATTGTGCACCTGGTGAAAAGATGCCCCCATCCATCTTGGTAACCGTATCAGGAATCACTATAATTTTAGCTTTACTATTTATTAACCCGGACGAATCAATCGCTGTTAATTTATAAGTATATCCGTTATTGGTAACTGTTTCAGGTAAAGATAAATAAGTATCTTTATGTACTCCCTCTCCCTGAAGTCCTATCAAAGTAACCTCACCGGTTTTATCCTTTCCTGATTTTGTAACCTGATAAATAATTTTATTTTTATCAAAAATACCATATTCTATATCTTCTGTTACCTTAGACACAATAGTAGGATTTAAGGTTACTGATTTCTCTGTAAGGTCCCCTCCATTTTCATACCCTAGACTGGAAGAAATGATACTCTTGTATGCACTCTCCAATCCCTTGGGAACCAGTATAAGAATATCTAGTGGTCCTATACCGTTCCTCACTCCCAAATACACTCTTTTAGGTAATTTTCTTCCTAAAAATTCGATGGTATCTACGTTAGGAAAATCATAGCTGCTATGGACTAATTCTCCTGTAAAAGAATCTAAAACAATCATTTTTCTTACGCTACCGCTTTTTTCTTGATCGATAAGATTATACTCTGCTATTTTGTATTCAGAATCATGGATATAAACTTCTCCGGGTATTTCAATTGTATCCTTATTCTCCGGTACATCAATTTTTACCAGCCTCACTTCTTTCTTGGCTTCATCAATAATTTCATAGTGATAAATTCCATTTTGATACTCTATACTATCGTCAACGGACTTTACAGTAATCTCTCCTCCTAATAAATGTTCCAGCTTTGAAATCTCACTTCGTCCATACTCATATGAACCCAGCAGGTTTCCCTCACAATCATATTTGGAGAATTTGCAATAATAGACGTACTCTCCCTCCACATCAATGCTGCTGGGAATATAATATCCTCCCTCGAATTTGATGGTAGATTTATCCTTAAGATCAATTAAGTAAGTCTCAGCTGGGTCCTCATCACAGTCAAATACAACCTTAAGATAGCCTCCGTCTATATCACCTTTCATGAAGTAAGCAGAGGGGTTTATTCCCTTTATATCAAATGCGTTTAGATAAAGGCCATGATTCTTTCCGTCAGTTCCAACAGAATATATATTCATTGTCTTACCATTATTAAAGTCAACGCCATAATATACCTGGGTCGCATTCGCTGCAAGAAGGGTGAAGGTATTACTTTCAAACCAACTACAACCTTGAGCTTCTAATTCCTTTCTGCTTAAGCTATGTATTGTTGTCACCTTATGATTATTTATCTTATTTAACTTCATTACTTCCGGTTCCTTAGAAATTGCAAGAAAAAACAATTCGTTTTTTTCATTCGACTTCAAATCAAAAATATCCAGCGACTCATGCATTTTTGTTTTGTTCTTTCCATCAAAATTAATGAAATACAATCGATCTATAGGGTCATTCCCGTCTAAGGTATTATTGACGCTTTTACTGATGTAATAGATTCCATCCGGTACCATAACTGCCTCAAGAGGATCAATAGATTTTAGCTTAACCAGAGATGTCTTTTCACCGGTCCTGCCAATTCGTATAATCTCTCGAGCCTTTTTGTCCAATGCAAAGATATCATCATTCTGAAATCCCAGTATGGTTGCCGTGCCTTTAAAAAGCCTGGTCTTATTCTTTCCATCCACTCCAATTCGGTAGATATCACCATTTACCAGATAGTAAATATCACTTCCCTTTAGGTAAAAGTCACTATTATGAAAATTGTAATCTTCTACTGTAGTAAGCTCTGTTACCTTCGAGGTTTTTAAATTCTTTGAAACAATCGCGGTTTTATTTTGCTTTCCGGACTTATAAAAGAGATAATTTCCCTGAGTAAAAGCTGTCGTACTATGAACCACCTCTTCCGAAGGAATAAAATCTGAAATCGGTGTCGGTTCAGTAGTCGAAGCAGGCTTCTTGCTTGCCAGTTTTACTGTAGGTTCAGACTTCCCAATATATAACAGCTCTGCGGTGGGATCAAATTCCCCCATCTGTACCAGCTGCGCAGTGGGCTCCGGCGCTTTGTCTGTTGTTGGCTCCGCGGCGGGGTCCAGCTCCTCGGTTCCTGTTGGCTCTGCGGTCAACGAATCCGATGGCTGATTTATCGCATCCTCCGTGTTGTTATTTTCACCGATGCTCCCTTTGGTTGATTTGCTACACGCTGCAGATGCCATAAGCACCATAAGCAGTAAGCACACCAGCCCTGTTTTCTTTACCATCCTATAGTTCTGCGGTTTTCGCAAACCTTTCAAGTCGTAATTCATCCTCATGTTAATCTCCATACCCTTTCTTCGCAACCTGCAAACTTTGGGCTGCAAACACAAAGTTGCGTGTGAAAGATTTATCTTTCACACTACCTCCTTATGCGACCTACTATGTTTCCATGCAATATTATAGACGAAACAATCAGACAAATTGTTCCACATTTTCATTATTTTCCTCGTTTTTTATGGGGTTTATGCAAAATCAATGTAACAGCCCCTTTCTTCCCTTATCTATTTACCTTTAATTTATTATAGATTAGGGATCTTAACGTAGCAATACTATCGATTTCATCCATATGGCCAATATTATCCTGTATAATATTCAAACCAAAATTATGAAGCAATAATCCATTCAGGCATTTCTCCGTGATCTCTGCCAAATCTACTGTTTCAAAAAAGCCTTCAAGATACGGTCCTGCAAATTTAAATGCTTCACATATCAATACGGTAAGTTCATACTCTTTGGGTGCTAGTAAGGAATCAGCGAAATCAATAATTGTCACCGTATTATTATCATCTACCAAAATATTGTCTTCCGTTAAGTCACCATGGACATATACCAAGTCATTCATAGCTAAGGATTGTACATAGTCCTGCCTTTCCTTGACAAAATTAGCTGGCAATACATTCCATCTTGTATTTCTTAAAGCACTTTCTTTGACCTCTATATTGTTAAAAGCTTCACAATGGGTATTCCATCGATCTGTGATATCGCGCAGCTGCTTTCCTATACCTCTTTTATCCTCATCGCTCAACCTTGTCTTGATATCTGCCAGCTCAATACCACACGCATATTCCATTATTATATATTTGAAAACATATTTATCCTCAATTTCGCCTTTTGCTATCACAGCAGGTACATGAATACCTAATTTTTTTGCTCTTTCCATAGAAAAGAGCTCCGTAAAATAGTCACTTTCCATTTGCATACCCGATTCTTTGGGAGCATATACTTTAACCACATAGCTTCCTGCCTTAAAAACTGCATTGGTTCCCGGTTTACATTCTTCCAGTTTCACTACTGGCAGATTTTCTTTCTTTAAAATATACTGCACCAAAGGTTCAAATGCCTCCATACTATGGAATACCACACTCCACGTTTCCCAATTGGATATCTCATTTTTAAATAAATTTCCTTCTCCCTGCATATCAATTCTTAATCCTTTCTTTTTCCTACGTTTGTCAAAAATACACGATAAAAAATGATTATCCTGCGCCACCAAAAGCAGCAGCGGATAATCATTTTATGCTATTTATACTAATTTTTCTTTTTTAAAAACATCCACCAATTTGAATCGAAGCCCTCAAAAAACACCTCTTCACATTCATCCAATTCCGATATCCATTGCCTTACCATAGGGATTATGTTCGCAAACAGATCTGACGGATACCCCCAATCCAGGTCCAGTTGAAACATATAATGATTCATAGCAATCATGCCGTCTTTCTTTAACACCTGGAATAAGGTTTTTATCAATCCTAAAAAAGGAGCTTTTCCATGCTGCTCTAACGTATTCTGTTTCGTTTCTTTTTGCAGAATTTCAATCATTTTAGGCAGAGTCTCCATCCAGTCGGAATATATTGTGTCTATGCCCTCTCTGTCGCATAATATTGCTTGAATGACATCATTAACCGCATGTTGAAACGCTATAACATCCACACTTTCCTTGCCTATATGCTTTTCAATAAATGCTGCATCGTCTTCAATTATTTCCATTTTTAAATTCAAATCTTTTGTTTTTCCAAGTAAGCTTTTATTTAAGATTTTATTCATGTTCGCTGTAATATAATGACTGCCAGGGTGTGTGAAACTGATTACCTGCGGAATCATATCAGCGTCACCCGTTGCTATTTCCAAAAGACTCAAATCATTTCCATGATAGATCGTATTTAATACTTCCGCCCATCTGGCTCTAAAATATAGCTCATTTACTACTGAAAACTCTGCTATCGGCTTCTCTAATAAGTTTTTCAGCTGTTGTTTTACAGTAGCTTCCGGAAGCTGAGAAAACTCCTCATATTCTTCTTTGCTTAGATATAACTGTGCACTATCTTCTAATAAGGGAAACCATTTTTGATAATTATCTAAGGGTATCATTCGTGTCATCCTTTCCGGTAAACAAGACAAATCAGCAAATCACTCCGCTTGTCCCCAATAAGTTAATTTGTACAACCGTTTTTAATTCCTTCAACTTTTATCCTATGTCCAGATAAATACAATTGCATTCGGATAATAATTTTATATACTTGTGCTTTCTTTTCCCATAAGTTACAATGAAAATCCTCCACTGTAACCAGACTTCCCTATGTTAATATTATGGTGTAATAGAATGGTAATGATAAATGAAAATGGCTATCGGATTTTTACCGATTTTCATATGGAGCAAATTAAGCCGGTGCTGTGATTTCCAGATGATTTCCCTCACTATCTCTAAATTCTGCAACCCAGTTGTCTTTTATCTTCGTGAGTGGAAATACAAGCTGTACTTTATCCAGAGTTTTCTTTAGAACCTCCAAATTCTCAACCTCTATACTTGGTAAGCAATTGGTTCCGTAGGTATGCGGTTCCTCCACCTCTTCATATGCAAATAACCCCAAGCGAAATCCATTGATATCAAATATACTGTAAATCCGGTCTTTCACCATTACCGGCTGTTCGAAAAATTCTTCATAAAACCGGATCGCTCTATCCATATCTTTCACACAGAGATATAATGATCTAATCATCCACTCCATAAAATTCCTCCATAATTCTTAACTTACCCGCTTATCCTATTTATCCTGCAAATAGAACCATCTATAAAAATCAGAAGATAAAATTCCTGTATAATTTAGTTAAAAGTCTTACCTTCCTGTAGTATTATAATTTTCCCCTTCATTATGAAAGGCAATGATCGATGAACTCCTTAATCAGTCCCAGAAGCTCATTGCTCCAGAAGGATCCTTCATGGGGAGCCCCATCCACACAAATCATGGAAGCATCCGCACCTGCATCCAATAGCCTGTGGTAGATCAATTCACTTTGTGAATAATCTACCATATCATCCTGGTTTCCCTGTAAAATTAGAAATGGCGGATATTCTTTTCCATATTGAATATGATTGATTGGATTAATATCCCGTAGCTTCTCTATGTTTCCTTCTGTGTCCTCGCCCCTTAAGCCTTCAAAAATCGGTTTCATATCCTCCGGTATTAGCGCAATATTATTAATTATTTCCGTTAAATCTGTCGGGCCGAAGCAGTCTACTACCATTCTGACCGCATCGGAATATTCACTGTATTCCTCGGTTTTATAACGTATCGCATCCCCGGTCAGCCCAACCAGAAGTGCTGTATTACCTCCAGAAGAGGTTCCCCAGATCCCGACTTTCTCCGGGTCAATCTGGTATTGCTCGGCATGCTTTCTTAAGAAACGGATTCCGGTTTTCACATCCTCTAAAAATGCCGGGAAAGGATGACCTTCCAAAGAATTTCTATGGGTTAATGTTGCTACAACATACCCTTCTCTTGCAAATTGCGCAAGCTGCGGTATTTCATAATAAACATCAGGGAAGGTCCATGCACTGCCTTGTACAAACACAATTAAAGGATATCTTATCTGCTCATTCTCCGGTGATTCCCATGGTTTAAAAATCTGCATTTTCAATTCGACTCCCTGTGCTGTAGAAAAAACAACGTCCGGAATCATACGTGCCATCCCCTTTAGGGTTGGATTGTTTTTTATTACCTTGATTTCTTTATATGGCATTCTTTTCCCTCCTGAATTATTGATTTAACTGCTATCCTCTCTGTTTTGCTATCACTTTCTCTATAATCCATATTTTATGTAAATCCAATCTCTATAGATGTTACCTTTAACCAAAAAAGTATAAACGCAATTTCTTTGATTCTATTTTATCATATCATCCATATAATTACACTCCAAAGGTAATGATTTAGCAAGTCAATTTAATGAATGTAATCTATAATTAATTGGAATGTTTTATTAACCTGTAAAAGGGCTCCTGAAAGCACCTTTCGTTTACTTTCAGAAGCCCGGATACATAATTATATCTATTGTTTTATTTTCTTCGAACATGACTTATTACAAATCTGCTTTTCGGTAATGTTGGAATTCTCCTTAAGCTGTATTTCATATTCTGCCTCGGAACTTTATAATCGATCTTTCCTGCAAGATAAAGAAAGCTTTCCTTCATAACTTCAACCGTTACCATCTCACCTGCACACCGGTGTCCCTTCGACGCATTACCACCGCCTTGCGGTATGAATTCATAGGGTCCCTCCATATGATCAGAAAATCGTTCCGGATAGAATGCATTCGGCCAGTCCCAGATTCTTGGATCGTGATCAATTCCATATACATCAAGGAGTACCAGAGTCCCTTTCTTAAATAAATGGTTCTTCCAGAAAAAGCTCTCCTTCACTAGTGCACCAACAAAGGGGGTAAATGGATAATAACGCCGGACTTCCTGAACAAACATATCCGTATACCGCTCATCCCTTAACTTCAGCTTTTTACGGCACACCGGATGCTTATACATGGCATGAGCCCCAAACGTAACATACGTGGCAATCGCTGCTATCGGTCTTATAATATTAATCAATTCAACAGTGGCAATTTGCAAGTCAAGCAGTCCCCCGGTTAGATTATACTGCCATGCGATAGTATAAGCCGCACTCCCGATTCTTGGACGAAGCTTATAGGAGCGTATTTGTTCAATTATATTTCTAATCCAGGCTTCCGTTCTCTTACGGGCGCATCTTCCCTCCCAGTAGCGCGGCCCAATTGCGCCAAAACCGTCTATCATCTTGCCTAAGTCATCCGCACGAAGTTTTACTTCACTCTTTTTTAGCGGTACTCCAGCCCATTTGCAGGCGACCTTACATAGGAGCTCCTGTACCTCATCAAAGAGTATGATTTGCTCCTTCTGCTCCCATCTTCTGCTGCTTATCTCCCACTGCTTTAGCAATATTTTTTTTAGCAATTCCATATTGGTGGGATTCATGATCGATAAAAACATCATCTTTCTCTGACGGTGCTCTACTCCGTCCAGACCCTGAACCCCATTCTCACCGGTTAATGTCTTTTGAACCCGCTTTGGCATAGCATCTTTCCTTTCGAAAAAACGCTCATCGTAGAATACCTCTGCTGCCTCTGGTCCTCTGATGCAGGTCGCCTTTTTCCCCATAATCCGAGTCTCAATTATATCCGTTCCTGATTTACGCCCCTGGTTACCAATGAATTTATATCCTTCCCATAACAGCATTGGACTGCTTTCCAAATATTTCATACACTTTATTTGATTATTTTTCTTCATATGACGCTCTCCTGATTTTATAGATATCGCTGATTTCTCTCTGCTACTATTATGGATTTATAGATACGTTTATATTCGATAGTGGATCGATAAATTGGGATAAATTATAGATTTTTTCTTTCCCATTGCTTTTTATGTATCTGGTATAATATAATTAAGAAAACAGAAGATTGCGTTTTTGAGCCCATTAAATAATAATAAAATGTGATTTTATTAAGCAGAAGGATAAGTTTCGTTACTGTTCACACCCCTACAAAGTCTATAATATGATTTCGACAAATGATATCTGATAAGGAGTATTTGCATTCGTCGGTACTTTGGCTCCGTATTTTGGAGCCTTATGTACCGCTACGTAATGCAACTAAGCGGAAGCGTCTCCGAATCAGATACATTTGTCGAAATCATAACATGGTATACATGTTGGGTGTGAATAGTAACTAAGTTTCATAAGTCATATGAAAACCATGAGCATGAAAACAATCTCATATCAAAGTCTTAAGATGACTTATGACACTCTCTTATCACAGAATGCACTTATAACATCTATAGAAAGGAAAGTCTTATGAAAAAAATCAAACGTATTTCTGCCATTATCGGTGTCATCTTGATTGCCTCCATGTATCTTATATCATTGTTATCCGCCTTTTTTGCAACCGAAAAAACGCCCGGACTTTTTTTAGCGAGTATTTTCAGCACCGTTGTTATACCGATCATGATTTACGGCTTTATTGCTACTTATAAATGGGTACATCGAAATGATCCAGACGTTTCTAAGGAGACCGATAAACCTGACAATATATAGAACCCCTGCCAGGGAAAAGTTCGATTAACGTAAAATGTTCTGTAAACAAGATGAAATTGGCAGGCCAACCTTCTTGCCATGATTTGAGCAGGAAATGTAAAAGAAAGGAGGCTGTATCTGTATATTAAGCCTCCTCTTTTATTTTTTTAAAATACTCCTGTATCTTCTTCTCATATCCGCTGTCGGAGGGAACATAGAACGTTCTATCTTTGATTTCCTCCGGAAGGTACTGCTGCTTAACATAGTGATTCTTATAATCATGCGCATACTTATAGCCGATGCCATGCCCCAATTGTGCTGCCCCTTTATAATGGGCATCCATCAGATGGGAAGGAATTGTCGCTGTCTTCTCCTTTGCCACGACCTCCATGGCATCATCAATGGCACAGATGGCAGAATTGCTCTTCGGCGCACAGGCCACGTAAGCAGCCGCCTGCGCAAGGACAATTCTTGCTTCGGGCATTCCCAGCCGCTCCACAGCCAGAGCTGCATTCGTTGCTACCACCAGAGCATTCGGATCGGCATTGGATACATCCTCCGCCGCACAAATCATAATTCTACGTGCGATGAATGCGACCTCTTCGCCGGCGTACAGCATTCTCGCAAGGTAGTAGATTGCCGCATCTGGATCGGATCCCCGCATACTTTTGATAAAGGCAGAAATCGTATCGTAATGATTATCTCCTCCCTTATCATATTTCAAAACTCTCTTTTGAATACATTCGGATGCAACGCCGAGAGTAATATGAATGAGGCCGTCCTCCGCCCGCTCCGTCGTCAGCACACCAAGCTCAATCGCATTTAATGCCGATCTTGCATCCCCGTTGGCAATGTCCGCCAGAAATTCCAATGCATCCTCCTCGATGACAGCCTTATACACACCCAGTCCTTTTTCTCTATCATTAAGGGCGCGAAGAATCAAGGTTTTAATATCCTCTTTGCCCAAAGGCTTTAATTCAAAGATAATGGAGCGGGAAATCAGAGCGGAATTCACCTCAAAATAGGGATTTTCCGTCGTTGCACCAATTAGTATCACGGTGCCGTCCTCGACAAACGGCAGCAAATAATCCTGCTGTCCTTTATTAAAACGATGGATTTCATCGATAAAAAGAATGGTTTTCTTTCCATACATCCCCAGATTATTTTTCGCCTCTTCGATTACGGCTTCCATATCCTTTTTCCCCGCAACCGTAGCATTTATCTGCGTAAAAAGAGCACTGGTCGTATTCGCAATCACTTTGGCAAGCGTTGTTTTTCCCGTGCCGGGAGGACCATAGAAAATGATAGAGCTTAATTTATCCGCCTTAATAGCACGATAAAGTAATTTATCCTTCCCAATCATATGCCCCTGTCCCACAACATCCTCCAAGGAATCCGGACGCATCCTGGAAGCTAAGGGAGCTTCCTTCTTCATCGTATTATTTCTCATATAATCAAACAAATCCATACCAACACCTCCGTAGGAAAAGATGATTCAAGTGTCAAAAGCCGATTTATAAAACTAACTTCATCAATTTGTACTATTTATACATTGATAAGTAATAGGATACATATTTCATTCGCAATACGTTTTTCCACAAAGCGCTGTACAATGTAGCGCTTAGATTGAAGTACGTAATGGTACATAAGACTACAAAATACGTGGTCTAAATACCAACGACTGCAAACAGCTGCGCATAAAATATTGTTTCTTATTACTAGGTTTTTTCTTGATTGTGCAAATTGAAGAAGACGATTTGCTAGGAAAGCTTTTAACACTCATATCAAGATCGTTTTACAAAACCGGTAAAATCGTGCATAATAAGAAAGCAACCCTGAAACCTCTCACCCGAGAGTTCGCGTCCGTGCGGCATTCGCAAGCCTCGGAAGATGTAAAAAGCCGCGCAGAAATGAGGAAATCTATGAATATACCAAAGGACCCAGTAATCCTGCTAAGCTTTGTTAACACAAAATTAAGAGATGAGTACCCTTCCTTAGACGATTTATGCCTAAGTTTAAATATTGACCGGACACAGCTTGAAGCCACGCTTTCCACGATTGCCTATACCTATAACCCGGAAACGAATCATTTTATTTCAGTTTAATCACCGGGTGGCAGATCATTATCCGGTAGCGAATGTACACCGGATACCGGATATTCACTGGGAACCGGCTCTCTCCTGATTATTTTTTATACGCTCTATTAAAATTAATAGGAAATAAAACAGGAAGGCACCGGTAACTGCTCCGGCTGTATCAATCATAACATCCTTTAATTCTCCGCTCCTGCCCGGAACAAATAACTGGTGAAATTCGTCGGAAGCCGCATAGAGGGCGGAAAATAAAATCGGCAGAAATACATACCGGCTTCCCTTCCTTTTTGTGATCCAGTAATGAAATTCAAATGCAAAGGCTAATGCGGCATATTCCATGAAATGTGCTGTTTTTCTTACGATATGATCTACGGAATTAAGGATACCATCCCGGTCTTCTTGCACCAGCGTAGGATCAATGAAATTCTCCGCAATATTTAAAACTGCATTTGCGATCGTCCTGCTGCTTTCGGCAGAATTAACCGCCGGCTTCGCAGAAAACAAAAAAATAATGATCATTATGATCGCTGCCGGCAGCCACGATAATTTTCTTATTGTCATAATTTATAGCCAGCGTTTTCCTCAGCAAAAAGGGAAATTCGCTTTTCTCCTTGATTCAAAATATATAAACATTTGATACCTTACTAATAATAACATTTGAAGGATAAAATAGCAACTGTTTAGAACAACTGTTTTGTTGCGGCGGCACCCATCGCTTGCTATAATTAGATATAATATAAATCAACTTCACCAATTTGCACCTTTTATGCATTGATAAGTAATTTGAATCATATTTCCTTCACAACACATTGTTCCCAAGGTGCTGCATACAATGCAGTGCAAAGCATTGCAAAAAACGCAATACTTGGATTGAAGTACGTAATGGTAATATAAGACCACAAAATACGTGGTCTAAATATCAACGACTTTAAACAGTTACGCATTAAAATACGTTTCAAATTACTTGGTTTTTCTTTGATATGTGCAAATTTAAAAAGACGATTTGATTAGGAATGCTTAGGATACTCATATCAAAGTAAGATGGCTTTGGCACTCATTTCACAATTAAAATACAGAGTTTCAGAAAGGAGTTTCATCGGATGGTGGAAGCATATAAGACAATATTGGAGGGCGGTTCCGGTGAAATCGTCATGAAAAAATCAAGATTTATAGCAACCGTTCATCCGGTTGAGACCGAGGAAGCCGCACTTGAATTCATTGATGCCATGAAAAAGAAGTATTGGGATGCCACGCATAATTGCTCTGCCTATATCATAGGAACAAAGAATTCCATTATGCATTGCTCGGATGACGGAGAGCCCAGTAAGACTGCTGGAAGACCGATGCTTGATATCCTGATTAATCATGAGCTTACGAATCTTGTCGTCGTGGTAACCCGCTATTTTGGAGGAACGCTCTTGGGAACCGGAGGATTAGTTAAAGCATACCAGTCTGCTGCTATCGAGGGCTTAAGTCAAAGCAAAGTAATTACGAAGCAGCTCGGCAGCCGTATTCAGATTGTGACTGATTACAATTATATCGGTAAGATTCAATATTATCTTGCGCAGGCTAATATCCCGACGCTATCCTCCGAATATCTGGATGTCGTCAAGCTCAATGTCCTCGTACCGCCCAGTCTGTCAAAGAAATTAAGTCAAAAAATCGCAGAGCTTACCAACGGTTCCGCGGCCTTGGAAGATAACGGATCGGTATATTATGCCTTGCTTGGTGACGAAGTCCGCCTATTCTAGTCAAAGGCAAAGGTCAAAATCAACTTACCTAATAGACTACTTAATTGGCTTATCTAAAATTGGCAAAAACAGACTGCTGCATTTTTACTATGCAGCAGTCTGTTCCAAATATTATCTGAAATATCTAATTATTAACAGTTTACTTCATAATAAAACACCTTGTGTAACAAAATCATCTACAATCTCCACTAAATGTATGGGTGTAACTTCATACTGGAATAGCTTTTTTATCATGGACATTACCCTCTCCTTTGAATAGGAAATGCCACAAACCTCTTCAGTTTCCTCCAGATTTTCAAAATGTTTTGTAATTCGTATTCCATAATAGGGTACCGGTTGTCCTGCTTGAGCATAATCCGCTGTCAGACAGTAATCAAGTTGCATTTTTCTCTCATCCTCTAAACAAACCTCATTGCTAAATAGTAGCTGTAACTGCTTCATTTCTCTATTACCCCCTTAAGTATAATAAAAACTGAAAATAACTGACAAAATACATTATACACAGAAAATAACAAGAAATAAAGTGTAATACAGCGCATCAAACTATCGAGTTCGTTATATTTCGACAAATATTCATAAATTGTGTATTATCTCATGTCGTTTCCGGTTTTTGTATGCCTTATCATGTAGACTAATTACTAATTACAGAATTCTTGGTGTGCATTTTCCTACCCGCCGATTGCATTAATATTCCACATTATGGTTAAAATTAAGGAAGGTATTTTTATCTTTATTTCATAGCTTGTATTTGATATAATAAGGGAGCATGATATATGCGAATGGAGGTTATACCATGAATTATAGCAAAAAAGGAATCGATAATAAACAGCATAATATAAAGTCTACTTCAAAACGTCTGGTATCAAAAACCAGAATATCACTTTTCCGGTTTTTAATTGCGTTCGTTGTCTTTCTGGCAATCGTTGGCGTATTTACCGGATTAGGTCTAGTGAAGGGACTGATTGACAGCGCTCCTGACATTTCACAGATCGATGTTATCCCTACCGGTTACACTACCACCGTTTACGACCGGGAAGGAAATGACATTGAGCATTTAATCGGCGCACATTCCAACCGTGTCTACGTCGGCATGGATCAAATTCCGGAATATGTTCAAAAGGCTTTCGTTGCAATTGAAGATGAGCGTTTCTACGAGCATGACGGAATTGATGTAAGAGGTATTATACGTGCCGCTGTGAATGGTTTGACAACGGGAAAATTCAACCAGGGTGCCAGTACCATTACCCAGCAGCTTCTTAAGAATCAGATTTTCGGAGGCGGAAGGGAAAAAACCTTCATGGATCGTGCGGAACGTAAGATACAGGAGCAATACCTTGCGATCCAATTAGAAGATAAGCTGGATAAGGACACGATACTGGAGTATTATCTTAATACCATCAACTTAGGATCCGGAACCTATGGTGTACAGACGGCATCCAAACGTTATTTTAATAAAAATGTCAGTGAACTAAATCTTTCGGAAGCAGCTTGTATTGCAGCAATTGCGCAGCTGCCGGTATACCATAATCCAATTACCCACCCGGATTATAATGCAGCACGTCGTAAAAACGTCTTGGACAAAATGCTGGAGTTTAAGTATTGTACCCAGCAGGAATATGACGAAGCAATCGCAGATGACGTCTATTCCCGTATTCAATCCGTCAATGAAGAAATGGATACGACTTCCTATTATAGCTATTTTGTAGATGAGTTAATCGACCAGATCATGAAAGATCTTCAGACGGAGCTTGGCTATACCCAGACGCAGGCTTCTAACCTAATCTACAGCGGCGGCCTTTCCATTTATACAACACAGGACTCCACCGTCCAGGGAATTATCGATGATATTTACGCAGACGAATCCTACTTTCCTGCAATGGGCACCTCCTACTGGGAATTAACCTATGCTCTATCCATTCAAAAGGGGGATGCGGAAGGTACCGTGATTCACTATCATGGCGATGATCTGGTAAAGTTCTATAAAGATTTTAAAGATCCGAAGGGCTACTATGTGGATGAGGGTTCCAGTAAGTTCTCCTTACTTTTTACGAATAAGGAAGATATGCTGGAAAAAATAGATGCTTTCCGCGAGGCAATGGTTGAGGAAGGCGATACCATCCTGGGCAACGAGAAGATCACCATGACCATACAGCCGCAATCCTCCTTCGTTGTTATGGATCAGCACATCGGTCATGTGGTTGCGATCATCGGCGGGCGGGGAGAGAAGGAAGGTAACCGTACCTTAAACCGTGCAACAGATACGGTAAGGCAGCCGGGTTCTACCTTCAAGGTATTGTCCACTTATCTGCCGGCACTAGATACAGGTAAATTCACCTTAGCAAGCCCCATGGACGATTCCGGTCCTTACTACTATCCGGGAACGAAAACAGAGGTTAATAACTGGACCTCCTCGAAGAAGTACGAAGGATTGACGCCTCTTCGAAGAGCAATCTATAACTCAATGAATATTATTACGGTAAAAACGTTAAATGAGGTAACTCCTCAGCTTTCCTATGACAACTATCTTTTGAAATTAGGCTTCACCTCTTTGGTAGATTCCCGTGTGGAAGAGGATGGCAGGGTATTCAGCGACATCAAGCTTCCCATGGCTCTCGGCGGACTGACGGATGGTGTAAGTAATCTGGAATTAACTGCTGCCTATGCGGCGATCGCCAATAGCGGTGTTTATACAAAACCGGTCTTCTATACAAAAGTTCTTGATCACGATGGGAAGGTTCTGCTGGAAAACACTCCAAAGACGGAACAGGTAATGAAGGAATCCACCGCATTTCTGCTGACCAATGCGATGGAGGATGTTGTTAAAAAAGGTACCGGTAAGAGCTATAAGCTTACGACAATCAATATGCCGATTGCAGGTAAGACCGGATCTACCTCCGATTATAACGATTTGTGGTTCAGCGGCTATTCTCCTTACTATACCGCAACCATCTGGTCCGGATTTGATAACAACCGTCCGCAGAGAGAGCGCAACTATCAGAAGAAATTATGGCGTACAATCATGGAACGAATTCATACGGAGCTTAATCTGGAGACCAAGTCCTTTTCGATACCGGACTCCATTGTTACCGCAAAGGTATGCTCTAAATCCGGTAAACTTGCTGTACCAGGCTTATGCGACCACTATCTCGGCGGCAGTACCGTATATACCGAATATTTTGCAAAAGGTACAGAGCCGACTGAAAAATGTGATATTCATGTAAAAGCAACCATTTGTACTGAATCAAACGCTTTAGCAACCGAATATTGCCCTATCGGCAAGCAGAAAGAATCGGTTTACTTAAATAAATCAGAGACAGGAAAAACAGCAGATTCCCAGTATCTTCTGCCATCAAAAAGCTGTAACATACACAAAGCAGGCAGCTCATCGATTTTCGATGATGATTCCCTGTATGAAGATGACCCGCTCTATGAGGATGAACCATACGATAACGATGATCCGAATTCGGAGGATAATTCTTATCCCCCGGATGATTCTCAAATCAATGATTTCTATTCCTACTTTAATCATTGGTAAATCGATAAAATGATATGAGCGACAAAAGCCTTCCTAACAAATTGTCTTTGGCAATTTGCACAAAGCAACGTAAAACTTAAGTAATAGGAAACAATATTTTACTGCGCAACTGTTTGAAGTCGTTGGTACTTAGATCATGTGTTTTATGATCTTATGTACCATTACGTACTTCAATCTAAGTACTGCGTTTTATGCAGTGCTTTGGGAATAACGTGTTGCGAATGAAATTTGTTTCCTATTACTTGTCAACACATAAATTGTGCAACTTGACGAAGTCAAGTTTATAAATCAGCTTTTGTCGCTCATATCATAAAATATAAGTAAATAAAGATTTTAAAAGAAGGGCTGTTGCATACAGCCCTTCATCTATATAAAAAAACCGGTAGTTCCGCCAGGTAATATAACTTCAGACAAACTATTTACAAGAAAGGAATCGTCCAGCTAACCACCGATTTTTTCGCACTTTGTTCTTATCACTCCATCTTTTTTTAATCTATCTTCTCGATCTATCTTTACATTACATCTTTCGTAATTCATTTTCCGTAATCTATCTTCTACAATTCATCTTTCGCAATCCATCGTTCTTGATCTATTTTCCGCAATCTAACTTTCGCTAACTATATCTCACGATCTATCTTTCGCTATCTTTTTTTGGCAATTAGTCTTATGTTATCTATCTTCTGCAATTCATTATTCTCGATTCTTCTTTCGTAATCCATCTCCAAAATCGTCTTCTCGATTCATCTTCTGCTATCCATTTTTCTTTTTGCTAAGATATCATTTACTAGGATTTCATCTTTGAATTAAAGAACCACGACGCAATATAACTAAAGATCAAGGTAGAGGAAATTCCCACCGCAGAAGCGGTAAACCCTCCTTTAAAAATTCCGAGAAATCCATCCTTGTCTATGGCATCTTTTACCCCTTTAAATAAGGTATTTCCAAAACCGGTTAGGGGTACTCCAGCTCCTGCTCCTGCCCATTCTGCAAACGGTTCATAGATCCCCAAAGCTCCAAGAACCGCACCCGTACATACCAGAATAACCATTACTCTGCCGGGCATTAATTTTGTTTTATCTAATAAAATCTGGACGGCGGCACAGATTGCGCCTCCCACGAGAAAAGCTTTTATATATTCCATATCGTCATCTCCTTACCAATTTGGCTCTTCCGCCTCCACGATAACCGCATGGGAAATACCGGGCATCGAATTTCCTTCATTGTAGCTTACCTTTGAATGCAATGATCCGGTTGGTAAAAACAGAACCTTCTTCCAGCTTCCTTCCCTCAATTGTTTTAAAACATAGCTGGTAAATGTTATTGCAGAGCACGCACAACCGCTTCCTCCAGCATGCGTATCCTGGCTCTCCTGGTCAAAGATTTCCTTACCGCAATCCATATGATTGCCGCTGATATCGATCTTATATTCCTTTAACAAATCAATCAGAATCTCACTTCCGACATAACCCAGATCCCCGGTAATGATTCGATCGTAATAATCCGGTTCTCGATTCAGATCCTCCAGATGTGTCTTTATCGTATCGCAGGCTGCCGGTGCCATAGCCGCTCCCATATTCA
>SVEA01000127.1 GCA_015057615.1 Lachnospiraceae bacterium
AATCATCGCTGTCAGAGCGTTCTGACTTTTCATAGCCAAGATGGCTATCCATTTCGGCTTCCATCATTTCTTTGATGGTGCCGCCAAGCAGATCCTTGAGCGCGTTTTGAATGTCTTCTGCTGACTGGATATCATACTCCTGCAGGAGCTGCTGGATGATGTTGCGTTTTCCGAAGTGTCCATCGTCGGAAAGAATGGAGCTGGAAAGACAACATTTATCAAGCTGTTAGTAGGATTATATCAGCCGGTCGAAGGACAAATATTATTGAATGGTAACGATATTAAGGAAATCCCGTTTAAGGAATATCAGAAAATAATGGCAATTGTCTTTCAGGATTTCAAGACATATACAGCAAGTATCAAAGATAACATATGTATGGATTCCCCAATGAGAAAAGAAGATTATGAGGAAGTAATCGATAAAGTTCGTTTAAAAGACATGATCGATCATCTGCCTGACAAGGATGAAACAATACTTGGAAAACAATTTTCAACCAAAGGACAGGAATTATCTGGAGGACAGAAACAACGAATTGCAATTGCCAAAGCAATGTATAAAGATAGTCCTTTTCTCATTTTGGATGAACCAACTGCAGCTCTAGATGTAAAGATGGAATATGAGATCTATCAATTAGTAAGTGAATGTAAAACAAGAGGTGCGGTGATATTTATATCACACCGATTATCAAGCTGTACTTTTTGCGATCGTATTCTCGTGTTTGATCAAGGAAAAATAGTTCAAGACGGAAATCATCAACAATTGTATCGCGAAGAGGAAAAATTATATCACAAATTATTTTATTCACAAGCAAAATATTATGTATAGATAAATTGAGCAAAAGAAGGAGACATAAAAATCACCTGTGAATCAGGGGCAATTACATATACAAACGGACGGGAAACAGATGAAGCTGCGGGGTATTGCGATTGAAGAACATTCAAGAATATAGGAGTAAATATTGGTAAAATTGAAATTATATACTATTTAAAGTATAATATTTTTTTATAAGATTTGTTAAATGCAATAAATAATATGCAGACATTTACTTTAAAAAGTAAAACAGTAAACCTTAGGTTTATATCTGTGAATAATTCTAATATAATCTAATTAAAGAAGGTAAGTCTGTATCGCAAAGGAGATGCTTATGTTTCAAAAAAGTTAGTTTTGTATGCGACTAGTACAGAAAAAACTTACAAATACAAATTTATAATGCGCGAGAGGGCAGCGCAGAAATGAGGAGAATTATGAAATTAAAAAGAAGATTTTTGGGAGTTCTATTATTAGGATTAATAATTATGAATGGTTGTCAAAATTCCAACATAGATACGTCAGAAAAGACACGTGAGGCATTTAGAGTTCAATATAATAATATAAAATATTTTATGGATAATTCTAATTATGTTTGTAAATGGGATAATACTATGGATAATTATGTTCAAATTATTACTGATCCAGTAAATTGTTATACTATCTTAAATGATAAGATTTATTACAATTTAACATCAGATTCAACAATATGTCGATGTGATTTAGATGGAACTAATAGTGAAAAGCTTATTTCTGATGAAGTCAATTGGAGCTATAAACAGCCTGAAGCATATAAAAATTATATATTTTATATTAATAATAGCCAATTATATCGTTTCGATGTTAATAATAATGAACTAAAACAAATAACCAATGATGAAATAAGAGACTTTCATGTAATGGGTGATAGAATATATTATAAAAATACTACTGTTAAAGATTCATTATGTCAAAGTGACCTAGATGGAACAAATTCCAAAATTTTACTTAAAAATATTATGAGTTTTAACTATCAAGACAAGGATATTTTAATATACTCAGTTAGACGTAATGTAGGTGAAGAACAATTGTTTTACATACCTAAAGAAGGTGATGATGATTACTGGGAAATTTTTTATGGATTAGGTATTATAGGTTTTTGCAATATAATAGAAAAAGATAATAGCGAACCAAATAATTTATATGTAGCCGCTTATAATGATTCAATGCCTATAGATTCTGATGCTACATTCAGATTATTCTCATTTAATAAGGCGGATTTTAGCACCGAACTGATAACATTAAACGGAGTTGGCGATATTAAAGCAATCAAGAATAATTTCATTTATTATAAAATAAATGATAAATATATGAAATGTGATATGAATGGTTTAAATGCACAAGAGGTTGAACAAAGTGTTGTTGATGACTTGTATTATGATTATACCATTATAGATAATACATTTTAACTTTAAAAGGTGCTACTTCGGATATACCAATGTGGAGATATCTAAAATTTAACATAGTATCTGCCGACTGGAAGGAATACTGGTCGGCAGATTTACTTTATTCATATAGATAACATGGTTAGTTGCTATAATTCAAATCGCTCTTAGTATAAGGGAGGAAAAATAATACTCCCATAGATCTTCAAACCGTGTAAATGAGAAGGAGTATAGACACATGGAACACAAAGAAACACGGGATCTTATTGATCGAGTTTGTTCCGATCCGGTCGGATCTTTCACCGGCGGATTTGATACGATACTTTCTGCTGCAAGCTTAATGATAAGCTCGATTTCCCTGCTCATCATTATTATGACATCTACGATCATCAGCGGTATTCTTATTATCGCCGATAGAATCCTAGTGTTAAAGGATGGTAGGATCGTGGAGAACGGTACACATAAAGAGCTGATCACAAGGAACGGAAGAATATAAGAGAATGATATCCAAAGCAATGGTATGCCTAGTCTAGGTTATTAGAAAGGGAAGGATGGATTTGAAAAAAATTAGGAAGCCAGCCTTGATTACAGCAATCGTGTCGGTGATTTTGAGCGTAGGTCAAATCATGGCTGCCGTATTTACCCAACGTTTGATTGACCGTCCTCAATATATATGGGCGGTCGCTTTAGGAATCGTATGGATTACCTCCGGATTGCTATTATCAACGAAAGAATATTTTTTATCAAATTATTATGCCGGTGATAATTGGAAGCATAAGGCACGCCTTTTTGAAATGATTCTTTACTTTCCGTTTGCATTTATAGAAACAAAAGAATATGCAGATGATTTTAGCAGACTGAAAGATAAGGTACTTCTGGAAAAGAAAGCGGTGGATTCAATTGTGATGTTCACGACTGCTTTGTGCGGATTTGCAGGCGTATTTTTTTTACTATTTCGAACCTTGTCCGTTGGAGGAGTATTCTGCTTGCTGATCTTTTTTGCAGGTATGATTTTCTTATCGTTATCTGTAAGTCGGTAATTATCGGTAGTAATGTATGATTACTGGAAAAAGTAGAGATAGAATTAAAATGTTTCTTATAAATATCCAGCTGCAAATCATTTTGCTTTACATAATATTAATTTATGCATCATGGAAGTTTTGTTTCCATCGTGGGAGATAATGGTGCGGGGAAGACCTCATTGATGCAAATGATCCTTGGTCTATTAAAACCTACAGAAGGGGAAATATACATAAATCATAAGGATAATGATCCAATTGACCAATCATATCTGCATAACAAATCCTATATTCCACAGTCCTTTCATTGTTATCCAGTCTCTTTGATTGAAAATATAACGTTCGAAAAGGATAATCCGGAAACCCACCTGTGCGACCGAATGGAAAAATATGGTTCAGAGAGACTAATCCCATATAGACATGAAAAATATGGACTTGCGTATGGTGGTCTGGAACTATCCGGTGGGCAAAAACAACGTATATCAATAATCAGAGGTGCTAATAAAAAAGCAGACGTTATCCTTTTTGATGAGCCGACCAGTGCCATTGATCCAATGCAGGAGGGGAAGATATACGATAATATTCTTGAGTTAATAAAAGGAAAGACAGCAATTATGATATCACACAGATTAGCATTGGCAAGGTATTCGGATAGGATTATCGTATTAAAGCAGGGGGAAATAATTGAAAAGGGTACGCATCATGAACTCTTACGGGAAAAAGGTGAATATTATAAGATGTGGTCGAAACAAGCAAAACTGTATCATTAGGCAAGATGCCATTTTGCTGATCTTTTTCTTTACAAAAATGATATTTAGCCTATAATTATATATGGATAGTTCTGCTTATTTACAAATCAAGTGGAGCAGTCCGGTTTTTTGGTAACTGTTTTTTGAGATTAAGATTAATATGAGTTTATAAATCGTCTTTTGAGACTCGAATTAAGATTTTTTAAGTTCCAGAATATAAATAAATGGGAGGACTTTATATGTACCTTGATCAATTATTAGAGAAATTAGATTATACCTGTCTGCAGGGCGAGGCGCATACGCCGATTACAGAACTGGTATACGATTCAAGAAAAGCGGTGAAGGACTGTGTCTTTGCCTGTATCTCGGGTGCGGTATCGGATGGTCACAGCTACATACCGGAGGTCGTTTCGAAAGGTGCAGCTGCAATCATTGTAGAAAAGGATATCTCCTTGCCGCCCGATGCTACTGTAATTAAAGTGCAGAACACAAGGCAGGCTTTAGCCTATATGGCAGCAGCCTATTTTGGCAATCCGGCCGAAAAATTAAAGACGATCGGCATTACTGGTACCAAAGGAAAAACAACGGCAACTTATATGATCAAATCAATTCTGGAGCAGAACGGCATAAAGACCGGCCTGATCGGTACGATTGAGACGATTGTCGGAGAAAAAGCGACTCCTGCAAACAATACAACGCCGGAATCCTTTACTATTCAGAAAGCATTTGCCGAAATGGTAGAAGCGGGCTGCAAATGTGTTGTAATGGAGGTTTCTTCACAGGGCTTAATGCTAAATCGTGTTGATGGTTTTACTTTTGATTACGGTATCTTTACCAATATTGAACCGGATCATATCGGAGAAAATGAGCATAAGGATTTTGCAGATTATTTATCCTGTAAAAGCAAACTGTTTCAGCAATGCAAGGTTGGAATCATTAATATCGATGATCCCCATGCAGAGGAGATTTTAAAGGGGCACACCTGTGAGGTGGAGACCTTCGGCTTTTCGGAGAAAGCGGATCTTCGTGCATCGAATGTTAAGTTAGAGAAAAAACCGGGCTTTCTTGGAATTGCTTACCGGCTGGAAGGTCTCATGAATTTTGATGTTGAGATCGATATTCCGGGGAAATTCAGCGTGTATAATTCCCTTTGTGCAATCGGCCTTTGCAGGCATTTTGGTGTGGGAGTAAAGGAAATCCAGAATTCCTTAGATCAGGTAAAGGTACGTGGTCGTGTGGAACTGGTACCGATTTCCGATAAATTTACATTAATGATTGATTATGCGCATAATGCGATGAGTTTAAAGAGTCTGCTGACAACATTGCGGGAATACCATCCGAAACGATTGGTATGCCTGTTTGGATGCGGGGGCAATCGGGCAAAAGGCAGAAGATTTGAGATGGGAGAGGTATCCTCGAATCTTGCCGATCTGACGGTGGTAACCTCCGATAATCCAAGATTCGAGGAGCCGCTGGATATTATCAATGATATTTTGGTCGGTGTTAAGAGAGGACCCGGCAAATATATTGAAATCATTGACCGGAAGCAGGCAATCAAATACTGTATTGAACATGCCGAGGAAGGCGATGTTATTGTACTGGCAGGAAAAGGACATGAGGATTACCAGGAAATCAAAGGGGTAAAGCATCATATGGATGAGCGTGATCTTATTCAGGAAATCCTGGAAGGCAGATAAGCAGATATCGAGTGAAACCAAATAGGAATAGAAGCTACCGTTGTCACCCGGGTACTGATACCATTTACATTCATGAGATTCGTCTGTTACAAAGACTTTTCCCTGAAGATGGGAGGTAAATAAACAACGGTGGCTTTTTATCATTGTGCTTTTTATTATATATAAAACATTTAAGTACTGAGATGTTCTATATATATCAACATTTAGAAAAATTGTTATTTTACAAAGGAGGCCCATATGTCTTTTCAAACTTATGCAGACATTATTATCGATATTTCGAATGAAAACTTGGACAAGACATATCAGTATGCCGTCCCTGACAAATATCTTACAGAGGCGAAGGTCGGTGCTCCGGTCGTTGTATCTTTTGGAAAAGGAAACCGGCAGATTAACGGTTATATCGTTGGATTATCCAGAGAACCAAAGATACAGAAAAGTAAGATCAAGCCCATTACCGAGGTGATCGAAGGGGCACCGATTATAGAAAGTCATCTTATCTATCTCGCTGACTGGATAAAAGAAACCTTTGGCGGTACGATGAATGATGCACTAAAAACTGTGATACCGGTTCGTAAGGCGGTAAAGCACAAAGAAGAAAAAACGGTATCCCTTACCATTGATATAGAGCAGGCAAAGTTTCTCTATTATGAATTTCAGCGGAAAAACAATACGGCAAGGGTTCGTCTTCTGGAAGCGCTGATCAAAGAGCAGACTTTAAATTATGAGGATGTTGTTCATAGGCTGAAGATATCCAAAAGTACGCTGGATGGCCTGGAAAAACTGGGAATAACAAAAACAGTAGCAAAGCAGATCTATCGAAATCCGATAAAGCAGCAGGAGCAGGCTTATCAACCGGTAATATTAAATGAAGAGCAGCGTGCGATTACGGATCAGATAACGAAAGAATATAAGGCGGGTAGCCGTGCCGTCTATCTTATCCATGGGGTGACCGGCAGCGGTAAGACGGAAGTATATATGGAAATTATCGCACACGTGATAGCGATGGGAAAACAGGTAATTCTCTTAATTCCCGAAATTGCCCTAACCTATCAAACGGTACTGCGTTTTTATAAAAGATTTGGGGACAGGGTAAGCATATTAAATTCCCGTATGTCTCAGGGAGAACGATACGACCAAAGCCTACGTGCAAAAAGAGGTGAGATCGACCTCGTGATTGGACCCCGTTCCGCACTATTTACTCCCTTTATGAATCTGGGATTAATCATTATTGATGAAGAGCATGAAACTAGTTATAAAAGTGAAACCACACCAAAGTATCATGCCGTGGAGGTCGCTGTGAAACGGGCGGAACTGACGAATGCCTCTGTGATTTTGGGATCCGCTACGCCGTCCTTAGAATCCTACTGCCGTGCCATGACTGGGAAATATAAACTATTTCAGCTGAAGAAGCGTGCCAAGGAGGCAATCCCTCCGAAGGTATGGATTGTTGACCTGCGGGAAGAATTGAAAAAGAAGAACAAATCGATCTTTAGTGAGAAATTAAAAGAGCTGATTGCAGACCGGCTGGCGAAGAAGGAGCAGATCATGCTGTTTCTTAACCGCAGAGGCTATGCCGGATTCGTGTCCTGTAGAAGCTGCGGTCATGTAATGAAGTGCCCGCATTGTGACATCGCATTGACCTCTCACAATAATCGGAAGATGGTATGCCACTACTGCGGATATGAGGAGCCGCATCCTTCCCTTTGCCCGACCTGCGGATCAAGGTTCATTGCTGCATTTGGAACCGGAACCCAGAAGGTGGAAGAGCTGGTCAAGAGGGAATTCCCGGGTGTCCGGGTACTTCGAATGGATACGGATACCACGAAGAAGAAGGACAGCTATGGAAAAATATTATCTGCCTTTGCCTCCCACCAGGCGGATATCCTTGTGGGAACGCAGATGATTGTTAAGGGTCATGATTTCCCATTGGTAACTCTAGTCGGTATCATAGCCGCCGATCTGTCCCTCTATGTGGGAGACTTTCGGGCGAGCGAAAGGACCTTTCAGCTTCTCTGCCAGGCAGCCGGCAGAGCAGGAAGGGATGTCTTACCGGGAGAAGTGGTAATCCAGACCTATCATCCGGAGCATTATAGTATCGTTACAGCGGCAAAGGGGGATTATGAAAGCTTTTTCAAACAGGAGATGCTCTACCGGAAGATGATGCAATATCCGCCGGCAGCTCATATATTATTACTGTTAATAACATCGAAAAGCGAGGAAAGTGCGATAGAAGCCTCCATGCATGCCGGGGAAGCCATTAAGGAGATGATCCACGAACAGCAGATTGCGGCTCAGCTGATCGGGCCGGCAACCGCCGGTTTGGCAAAAGCCAACGATTATTATCGCCGGGTGATCTACATCAAGCATGAAGAGTACAACACCCTAATCGGCATCAAGAATTATCTGGAAGGCTACCTTGCCTATACCCAGTATTATTCTGATTGCAGCTTCCAGTTCGATTTTGATCCCATGAGCAGCTATTAGATTGCAATCTTCATAGGAACCGTAAAAGGAAACTTCGCAGTTGTTAAAAGCGGTGAATGCTGGATAAAATCAGCCTTGGCAGAGTACCATGTATATTATACTTTTATCCTGGCTCAGACTTACTCGTTAATATATCCTAATGAATTTTCCTTTCTGGCATAACAGAGTCAAAAAACATGAACTCCTCACTTCGTCCGTCAAACATCATGCTTTTTTGCCACTATACCAAAAGTAAAATTCCTAAGGATATATAAGACTCGTAAAAATTCGCCATTATAAAAGTATAATATCCATGGCAGATAAGTTTATGGAAAGCTGTTATCATCTAGCATCGGCTATACTTTTGATTACAAGTTAATGATATAGGGACATTGGATACTCTAATTAACGGCTGATATAAAAACTGGATAGGATAAATAAAATATTTCTAAATGAAATCTTACATTTCCTATAAAATATTGATAAATCCCATAAAAATGTGATATCATGCAAGATAAGCAGATTAGTCCAGACAAGACAGGGCATTTTTCTAGCTTGCTTGAAAAAATGCAATGGATTGGGTGGATAAGTGCAACGTGAACGAGAAAGGGAAGCTTTCGAGTTTGCTAATCTGTTATCAAATGTTGACCAATGGAATTACCGTAAAGCAATGATATAGAACAATCAGGTCATTGCGAAACTTTGGTACGGTAGCTATTGTGTATACAGAAACGAGCGTAGGAATATGCATCTGCGGTATATACAATTAATTCAACGAAAGAGTTTCGCAATGACCTAATATGATTTAAGTGTCAAAAGCCTATTTTTAAGACTAACTTCATCAATTTGCACAATTTATGCATTGATAAGTAATATGAAACAAATTTCATTCGCAACACGCAGTTCTGCAAAGCATTGCAAAAAACGCAATACTTGGATTGAAGTATTTAATGGTACATAAGACCACAAAATACGTGGATCTAAGTACCAACGACTTCAAACAGTTGCTCATTAAAATATTGTTTCCTATTACTTAAGCATTCCGTTGATTTGTGCAAATTGACGAAGCCGATTAGTTAGGATAGCTTTTGACACTCAAATCCTAATATAGAACAATGATAGAAAGGAAGTGCGCGGTATGGCAATTCGAAATATTCGTGAAATAGGAGATAAAGTTTTATATAAGACAAGTAAAGAAGTGAAAGAGGTTGATAAGAAGCTGCTTGTTCTCATTGATGATATGCTGGAAACAATGTATGAAGCAGAAGGCGTGGGGCTTGCGGCACCGCAGGTAGGTATCTTAAAGCGTGTTGTGGTAATTGATGTAACAGAGGAAGGGAACAGCCCACTGATTTTAATCAATCCGGTTATTGTGGAAACGGAAGGAGAGCAGACTGGCGATGAAGGCTGCCTCAGTGTTCCGGGTAAGGTTGGTACGGTAACCAGACCGAACTATGTTAAGGTGAAAGCTTATAATAAAAATATGAAAGAATTCACGGTAGAGGGTACCGAGCTGCTGGCTCGTGCTTTAAACCATGAAATTGATCATCTGGATGGTAAATTGTATGTGGACATGGCGATTGGAGGACTCCGCAGCGTAACGGATCCGGCATCACAAGAGTAAGATCAAAAGCCGATTTATAAATCAACTTCAGTCAATTTGCACAATTTATGCATTGATAAGTAATAGAAACAATGTTTCATTCGCAACACGCAGTCCCACAAAGCATTGCACAAAACGCAATCCTTGGGTTGAAGTAGGTAATGGTACATAAGACCACAAAATACGTGGTCTAAGTACCTGTCTAAGTACCAACGACTTCAAACAGTTGCACATTAAAATATTGTTTCCTATTACTTAAGTTTTACTTTGTTTTGTGCAAATGGATGAAGACTATTTGTT
Organism: Lachnospiraceae bacterium; assembly: GCA_015057615.1. Taxonomy (GTDB): domain Bacteria; phylum Bacillota; class Clostridia; order Lachnospirales; family Lachnospiraceae; genus Mobilitalea. The sequence continues at coordinate 10,064 of SVEA01000127.1, forward strand.
AAGAGGGCTTTTGACAACTTATATAATTTTATAAAACGAAAATAATAAAGGATACAAAAGTTTGCAGGTAGTCAAGAAAGGGCATGATTATTATGAAAATTTTATTCATGGGTACACCGGATTTTGCGGCAGGTATCTTGGAGAAATTAATAGAATCCGGTCATGAGATAATCGGCGTTGTTACGCAGCCGGATAAGCAAAAGGGCCGTGGGAAGGCGCTCGCTTTTCCTCCGGTGAAGGAGACGGCTTTAGAGAATCAGATTACCGTTTATCAGCCTGTTAAAGTAAAAGATCCGGACTTTATACAGCTCGTAAGGGAGATGGCGCCGGAGGTGATTGTTGTTGCAGCCTTTGGTCAGATTCTACCAAAGAGTTTTTTGGATATTCCGGAGTATGGATGTATTAACGTTCATGCATCCCTTCTGCCAAAATATCGTGGGTCTGCACCGATACAGTATTCTATTATGGATGGAGAGGAAGAAACCGGTGTAACCATTATGCATATGGATGTGGGAATTGATACCGGAGACATGATACTTCAAGCGAAAATTCCTATTTCACCGGAGGAAACTGGAGGAAGCCTTCATGATAAATTAGCGGTTCTGGGTGCGGCTCTGTTACTCGAAGCGTTAGAAAAAATAGCCTCTGGGACTGCTCCGAGGACACCCCAGGATGATACAAAGGCTACTTACGTTAAGATGCTAAGTAAGGAAATGGGAAATATCGATTTTACGAAATCGGCGATTCAAATAGAACGCTTGATTCGTGGGCTAAATCCCTGGCCGAGTGCGTATACCTATTTGGACGGAAAAACCTTAAAGCTTTGGAAAGCAGCCGTTACAAAGACGGCGAAAAAAGCAGAACCCGGAGAAGTTTTAGAGGTTTGTAAGGATGCAATCGTCGTAATGACCGGGCAGGATGCTTTAGTTATACAGGAGCTTCAGCTGGAAGGAAAGAAACGAATGCCGGCGGATGCCTTCCTGCGGGGATATACCGTTACCCCCGGTATGCGCTTAGGATAATTTAAAGTCCGGGAGCCTGAAACAAAATGAATTATGACGAAACGATGAATTGGCTGGCAAAATCCACGATACATCAAGTGCCTTTGAAGTCAATTCATCTTGTTTTTCCCGAAGACAGCGGCTTTTTGCGTGTTACTGTTCACACATGGGCAGAGTCTATTATATGATTTTGACAAATGATATCCGATAAGGAGTATTTGCATTCGTTGGTACTTTGGCTCCGTATTTTGGAGCCTTATGTACCGCTACGTAATGAATCTTAAGCGAAAGCGTCTCCGATTCGGATACATTTGACGAAATCATAACATGGTA
>SVEA01000128.1 GCA_015057615.1 Lachnospiraceae bacterium
GATGACCTTGATGACGATATCGGAGAAGAAGGCTTTTATATCTTCTAATCTGCCATCGTCTACTTCAAGCGCCTGCACCTGTGCAGGCGCTTATAATTATGGGTTACGGTGAATGGAGCATTTTCCTATAAAGTAAAAAAATCCTGCACTTCTTCAAAGGTGCAGTTTGCTTTTAGGTATATCGTAAATCCTTCTTTTCGAATCACTTCAATGCTTTGGTCATTATCCAAGATATCTGCCGGATAGTAAGTATACTGATCCGTGATCTCCTGCAATTTATGAATAATCGTGTAGGCTCTTACATTTTCCATCTCACAGCCCTCTTCAAAAAAGATGACCGCCTTATAGGCAGAGGGACAGGAAGCAGAAGCCGCATTCGCATTTTTCTTTTTTAAATTTGTGATGTAATCTTTCACGGTATGGATTAGCTCCGAAGCATCCCCATCCGCAGTATCCTGATTCTTAATTTTTATCAATTCCACCTTAATAAAATCTACGCTTTCCAATACTAAGTCCGATAAAGAGCTGCAATCAAACCGCTGCGGCTTTTCTTCGCGAATGTAAAAGAACAAATCCTCTACGGTATGAGCAAGCTCCGATATCTCATTAAATGTCATCATTGCGGCAGAACCCTTTATCGTATGCATAACACGAAATATCTCATTAATTGCGGCCTCGGTGTAGCAGTTATCCTTGTCGCTTAATAAGATTACCTGCTCCAGCTGCTCAATCAACTGAGAGGATTCAAACAAAAACATATCAAGCATGGTGTCATTTGTACTTTGTGACATTTTATCAATCTCCTGGCATATTATTTATGTGTTTTCATGGCATATTATACCAACTTTTTATGTAACAATATACTTAAAATGTTACATTCTTATTTTGCATAAGAAGCCTGTATTTCTTTGATTTTATAGTTTTATATTTTGAATATTTATGGTATTATAGAAAAAGTAAACGCAACATTTTTTTAAAATAGAACAAAAATGTTATATTCAAAGGAGACGAATTATGACAGTAGAACCCATTAGAGACAAAGTAAAAATAAAACAAATGTATCAATATTTAAAGGGGAAGAATCCCAAATACAGTCTTTTATTTAAATTTGGCTTAAATACCGGATTGCGAATCAGTGATATTCTTCCCCTGACAGTACGGGATATCTATTCTGAAAATGGGAAATTTCGTGAATATTTGGTCTTGGTAGAAATGAAAACAAAGAAAGAAAAGAAGATTAAATTGAATAATGCTCTGCGTAATACGATAGAGCCCTATGTTAAAGAAAACCATTTAATCGGCACGGATTACTTATTTCCAAGCAGAAAAGGGGGCTATATTGGGAGAATACAGGCTTACCGCGTGCTAAAAGAAGCCGCGGAGCTGTTTGGTATCGAAAATTTCGGGACACATAGCCTGCGTAAAACCTAGGGATATTGGACCTACAATATGTCAAAATATAATATTGGTCTGATCATGGATACTTTTAACCATAGTTCTCCGCGAATTACCCTTCGCTATATAGGGGTCAACCAGGATCAAAAAGATGAGCTGTATTCTCTGGTACAATTTTAATTTCTAAAATTTTTATTTTTGCACTTGAATATATTTTACATTAATGGTATATTAAGGATAAAATTTGTCGAATTATGCTATACAACATTTTAAGTATATTGTTGCATTACTAATTTTGTAAAAAGCGCCGCATTCCAATGCAGCGCTTTTTTTCTATAAGTATTTTCTGTAAATAACAGGATTATAACGAATCCCGATCACTGCTTTCTTTGCCTTGATCGGGATCCATTTATATAGGGGAATTCTACTCTTTTTTACCCCTTCACGCTTCCAAGAGCTACTCCCTGAACTATACTCTTGGACACGAATAGATAAACAATAACTACAGGAAAAATAGAAATAGCGATCATCATATATACTTGGCCAAGATCAAACTTAAGGAAATCAGCACTTCGCAATTGTGCAATCAGAATCGGCAAGGTCTTCCTATTCTTTTTATCCAAGATTAAGCTAGGGATAAAATAGTTATTCCAAGAACTTGTAAATGCAAATATCGTTTGCACCGAAATTGCCGGTTTCATAATTGGTAGTACGATTGTATTGAATACCCTGAATTCGTGCGATCCGTCAATTCTTGCTGCCTCCACAATTTCAATCGGAAGGGCACTATCCATGTACTGCTTCATAAAGAAGAATACAACTGGTGCTGCAATGGAAGGTACGATTAGAGGAATAAAGCTATTCATCAGTTTCATGTTTCTTATTAATTCAACAAATCCAAGTGCAGAAACCTGCGTTGGCACCATCATAATCATTAGGATAAAGGTAAATATTACCTTCTTCCCTCTAAAATCATAAGCATGAATTGCATATGCTGTTAGGGAAGAAAAGTAAGTAGTGAGAATAGCGCTTCCAGTGGCAACGATAAAGCTATTTAACATACCCCTTAGCACAGGAAGATTCGGATTATTCATTAGATTCTTAAAGTTTCTGGCAAAGCCGCTTCCCGGCAGCACGGTAAATCCTTTCTGGATATCCACATGATTCCTGGTACAATTAATTAATAATATGTAAAAGGGGAGTAGACAGATTATGGTCAAAAAAATCAATATCACATAGCTAATAACACGTCTAATATGTAATCCAGCCCCTCCGCTTTGTTCTTTCTCTGTCATGTCATCCTCTCCTTAATTTTCTTTCTTGGTAAACCTAAAATAAATTAATAAACTTAAAATTGCGGTACAGATAAATAACATTACGGATAAGGCACCTGCCATTCCATAATTCTTACTATATAAATGTTTATTCAAATACATAATCAGCGTCATTGAAAAATTATTCGGTGATCCGCTGCCATTGGTAAGAATTTGCGGCACATCAAACATCTGAATACCACCGATTAAAGATGTAATAATTACATAAACAAAGATAGGTCGAAGCAATGGCATAGTTATTAAACGGAATATCTGAAATGATTTTGCACCATCCACTTCCGCTGCTTCAAACAAGGTTATATCAATACCCATCATTCCCGCCATTAGTAGAATGGTTGTATTCCCAAACCACATCAGGAAGTTCATAAGTGCAATCAACCCTCTGGTACCACCAACACTGGATAAAAATCGAAAAGGCTCTTTCAAAATCCTGAGATGAGTTAAAATATCATTGATTGGTCCGATATCAGAGAATATAGCGAAAAACAGCATGGAAAATGCAGCTGCCATAATTAGATTTGGCATATAAATAATGGTTGTAAAGAACCGTTTCCCCTTTAACCTTAATCTGATATCCGTAAACCATGCTGCTAGCAATAAGGATACGGCGATCTGTGGGATAAAGCCCATAAGCCAAATAGCAAGTGTATTCTGCGTAAGTTTCAGTAGACTTGCATTGGCGAATAATGCTTTATAATTTTCAAAACCAACAAAGTTTGGACCAACCTTAGTTAGGCCGGACATGTAGTTTTCAAAAAAGCTGTTATAGAACGTAGAAATCAATGGTATTAATGAAAATACCGTATATATCAAAAAGAATGGTATCAAAAATACATATCCCCATTTGGTGTATCTAACACAGCTTGTTTTCTTCTTTTTCATAATTCCTCCCGCCTATGTAGCAATTAATTTTACATTCATCATTATCTAGGGGTCGTTGCAAATCAATGTGAATTCCCCTTGTGTGCCATAAGCGAACTAATTTGTACGATTATGGCATACAAAA
>SVEA01000129.1 GCA_015057615.1 Lachnospiraceae bacterium
AAGCTTCGATCTCACTACTGTATGGTATTGATTATAACCAAAATAAAGTAACTAATAAACCAAAAAGTGTCAGTAACCAGTTTTCATTCATAGTGGTGCGGCAAACGCATGAGGGATTTGACACTCATATCAAAGATAATGATATGTTTCGGCGGGTAATGAAAATAGCCTCCGGCAAGGAAAGGAGCTGCTAAGAATGTATCTTCTTATTGTGGAAGATGATGAGGACTTATGTTCCATCTTAAAATATCAATTAAAGAAAAATAATATTGAGGCAGATTTTTGCCATGATGGGGAGGATGCCTTTTTTTATATCGGAAAACAGACCTATGACATTATTGTGCTAGATCGGATGCTTCCGGGAATGGACGGACTGACCATCCTAAATAAGCTCCGAAAACAAAATATTGCTACACCGGTCATCATGGTAACTGCAATGGATACCCTGAAAAATCGGATCGAAGGTCTTGATACCGGGGCGGATGATTATCTGACCAAACCCTTTGACATAGAAGAGCTCCTTGCAAGAATACGGGCTTTGGCAAGAAGACCGGCTAAAATCGAGAATTTTGAACAGCTGCATTTTTCTGATTTTATCCTCGATTTGGGAACCATGCAATTATCCGGTGAGAAGGAGTCCTGCGGCCTGTCCAAAAGGGAGGGAGATCTCTTAAGCTTCTTTATTAGAAATAAGGGGCAGATTCTCACCCGGGAGATGCTGCTCACCCGGGTCTGGGGAGCGGATAGCTTTGTCTCGGATGGAAATCTGGATAATTTCATCTATTTTCTTCGAAAACGCCTAAGGTCAATACATAGTCATGCAACCATCAAAACGATTCGTGGAATCGGTTATCAATTGGAGGAGTAAAGGAGGCTTCCTGTGTTTAAAAAGCTGAAATTCAGATTAATTCTTCTCTATGGTATTACCACCAGTGTAATATTGACTGTAATCATTATAGGGATATCGATCATTAATTACAAGCAAAATAGCGAGCAGGAGAAGGTGCTGTTCCAGAAAAATACGGAGCAGATCGTTGAGAAGATCAAATCGGATAATATCGTTAACAGTACCTGGATGCTGCAGAAACAGGCGGAGAACCATTACATCATTTTAATAGAAGAAAACGGGAAGCGGCTCACAAGCACTCATCAGGTGAAAGCCGCGATGGAGATAGATGCTCTGGCAGAAGGGATAAAGGAGCGTGCCGCTGCCGAAGGCATCCGTATGGAGCGTAGGCCGCTATATTCAAGAATGGAGAAAACCTCGGTTATATCCCTGGACAATAAAAACGAAGGCTCCTACCTAGGAATGGCAGTCAGCATCCCTACACAGAACGGCTGGCAGAATATTATGGTCTTTTCGGGAAACGGACAGCGTTCCAGAGCCCAGGCGGGACGAATTCTGCTTGTGATTGCAATTGATCTGATGGGAGTAGCCGCATTATTTTTCATAAGCTCGCTCTATATCAGTAAAGTAATGAAGCCCCTGGAGGAAGGGCAGAAAAAGCAGAATGCCTTCATTGCAGCGGTCTCTCATGAGCTTAGGTCTCCGCTTACGGTGATAAAGACCGGTGTTGCTTCCATCCGGGAGGATCCATCAGCAGCGGGTCAATTTCTTGTACATGTGGAAGGAGAATGTGACCGGATGGCCCGGCTGATTAATGATATGCTTTTGCTTGCAGCAGCAGATGCCAGGCATTGGAGGCTGAACATAGAACCGATCGATATGGATACGCTGCTGATTGAATGCTATGATATGTTCTGTACCTGTATGAATAAGAAACAGGTGGTAATCACCCTGGAGCTGCCGGAAGAGGCACTCTGCAGCATTCATGGGGATAAGGAGCGGATTAAGCAGATACTTACAATCCTTACGGACAATGCAATGAGCTATACCCCGGAGGGGGAAAGGATCGTACTTCGTGCTTATCAGCAGAAGCGTTATGTGGTGATTGAAGTTGAGGACCATGGTAAGGGGATGTCGGAGGAGGAGAAAAAACATGCATTTGAACGCTTTTTCCGGGGAGATCAATCCCGAACCGGGAAAAAGAATTTCGGACTGGGACTGAGCATAGCCAAAGAGTTGATCGAGCTCCATCGGGGAACTATTCTTATCCGGGACACCCCCGGAGGAGGGACGACTTTTATAGTGAAGCTTCCGGTATAAATAAAAGCAAAGCCGAATTTCATACATAGAGGTCGATAGTCCTATATTTGATGAGTCATATGGTATCGTAAGGTTTTAATATAATAGGACTTCTATATATTCATGTTCATGGTTATTTGGCGATTAGAATGTCAAAGCATTGTTGTAAACGAATGAGGATAATACAAGAGGGTCTGTGATCTTCCTGTAATGCAGAGATGGAAAGATAGAATAAGATGTCTTTCTATCTGTGTGTGAGGGGATTGCAGACCCTCTTCTAGTCGTATAAGAAATTTCATCCTATATGACAAAAAAACCTCCATGCGAACATAGTTCGCATTGGGATGACGCACTCAGCACGTAACGAATACTTGAAACATGTATTCGTAAGGTATTTATCTGTCTGTGGCAAACTCTTTGCTACTATAGATAAAAATGCAGCATCTAAAGACTATTTAGAGATTACCCTGCTATACTTCGAAGAAGCAAATGCAGATATGGTACATAATTTAGGTAAGAAAGTGGTGTTGCAATAAAATGAAACAAAAATCAAAACGGGTACGGCGGGAGATCAGAACAGCCTGGGTATTTCTGCTTCCAAGTTTTACTGGTATCTTTGTGTTTGTTCTGCTGCCCTTCTTGGATGCGGTACGCAGATCCTTCTTTGAAGCAATGGGGGGAAGATTCGTTGGCTTTCAGAATTATCGGACGGTGCTAGAAAATGATGCCTTCCTGCTTGCGGTGAGAAATACCGGCCGTTTTATCCTTGTCTGTATTCCCCTACTGCTTCTTTTAAGTCTGCTTTTTTCACTTATGATGCAGCATAAGGGGGATTTTTTTAAAGTGTCTTTTTTAATTCCCATGGCGATTCCGGTAGCATCGGTGGCACTGCTGTGGAAGATATTCTTTCATAATCAGGGGATCCTCAATCATCTGCTGATTAAGCTGGGCAGGCAGCCGACGGATTGGATGAATACGGATTATGCCTTTCTTGTATTGGTATTAAGTTATCTATGGAAAAACATCGGCTATGATTGCGTGCTGTGGCTGTCCGGATTAAGCAGCATACCGGGTTCCATCTATGAGGCAGCTGCAATTGATGGAGCAGGCGAGTTTAAAAAATTCATTTATATTACCCTTCCGGGGTTATTACCTACCTTGTTTGTTGCTGCGGTAATGTCATTGGTGAATTCATTTAAGGTGTTTCGTGAAGCTTATCTGGTGGCGGGAGCGTATCCGCAAAATAGTATTTATATGCTCCAGCACTTATTGAATAACTGGTTTATTTCACTGGATATACAGAAAATGTGTGCGGCTGCGGTAATGCTTGCGGCAGTATTTGTCCTGTTTATTTTGCTGCTGCATGGTCTGAACAGAAATGAGGTGGAGGAATGAAGCGGCTGCGGTGTCTTACTTTTTTGATACTGTCTCTGATGCTTCTGCTGATGTGGCTGCCCTTATGGATGCTGGTTACCGGTTCCTTTATGGGAGCTGGGGAGGTCAGTGACAGCATCGGAGCGGTGCTTGGGCAGAGGGAAGGATATGCTGTCTGGCATTTGCTTCCCCAGTATCCGACGCTGAAGCCCTATGTTGAGCTTTTGCTGGATACGCCAAGATTTTTTCTGATGTTTTGGAATTCCTGCATTCAGGTCATACCCGGCGTTGCCGGACAGCTTATTATTGCGATGCCGGCAGCATGGAGCTTTGCGCGCTTTGAATTTCCTGGAAAAAAAGCATTATTTTTATTCTATATTGCGTTAATGATTATGCCCTTTCAGGTGACAATGGTTTCAAGCTATCTTATCCTTAACCGCCTGAGGCTGATGAATACCCACCTGGCGTTGATCGTACCCATGCTTTTTTCCACATTTCCGGTATTTATTATGGAAAAAAGCTTTAAAACGATACCGCTATCTCTTATTGAAGCAGCAAAAATAGACGGAGCGGGAGAGATGAGGATATTTCTGCATATCGGGATGCCGCTGGGGGCTTCCGGAATTATTTCGGCGGGTGTTCTGGGTTTTTTGGAAAACTGGAATGCGATCGAGCAGCCAATCACTTTCTTAAAGGATAAGGCATTATGGCCCCTATCCTTGTATTTGCCCGATATTGCGATGGATCAACTGGGAGTGGCGATGGTTGCATGTGTCATTGCAATGGTGCCGGGATTACTGTTCTTCCTGTTCGGTCAAAAATATATTGAGGAAGGTATTGTGGCTTCGGGTATTAAGGAATGATATTAATAACAAAAGCCGATTTATAAACTCGACTTCGTCAATTTGCACAATATATGTGTTGACAAGTAATAGGAAACAAATTTCATTCGCAACACGCAGTTCCACAAAGTACTGCATAAAACGCAGTCCTTGGGTTAAGTATGTAATGGTACATAAGAGCATAAAACACATGATCTAAGTACCAGCGACTTCAAACAGTTGCGCAGTAAAATAATGTTTCCTATTACTTAAGTTTTACCTTGATTTGTGCAAATGGAAGAAGACGATTTGCTAAGAAGGCTTTCGACATTCATATTAAGAATAAAAAATTCCGGGGAAAGGTATGACCAGAAGGATAGGAGGATGATTCGGATGATGAAAAAATTAAGAAAATATATCATGACACAGCTGACAAGAGAACCGGAGGCAGCAAAACGAACCTTGCAGGAGACGGCAAAGCGCCTGTTGATAGGCTTTTTTGTATTAATGCTGCTGTTGACAGCGGTGTCCCGGGCAGCAGATACGGTTACGGTTGCCAGAGTAAAAGCAGCGAAAGTTAAGAGAAGCGTATTAAATTATGTGGTTACAGGGGAAGGCACCATTAAAGCAGAGGGTGAGAAATATCTCTGGCTTTATGAGGGTGCCAGGATTTCGGAAATTTTGGTAAAGGAAGGGCAACCGGTGAAGGAAGGTGAGCTTCTCTTTGTCTATGATATTCAGGAATTGGAGGTCATCCTGGAGAACCTTCAGCGGGAACTTACGATTGCAGAGCTTAATCTTGAGAGGGAGTTGCTGACCCATGAGCCGGCACCGGCTGCAGAGGATGCGCAGTCAGCGAGCCGGTCCCTTAAAAGAGCAGAGCTTGATGCAAAGTTAGCCCAGTTACAACTGGAAACGGAGAAATCAAAGATTGATAAGGCGAAGCAGGAAGAATTGGAGGCTGCCGCAGAAGCATACCTGGAACTTAAGGAAGCAACATTAGGACTGGAAGAAGACAAAGAATGGGAAATCAACCAGGCAAGAAAAGATGCCGACAGGGCGGAGGAAGCCCTGGAAGAGCTATTTGCAGATAAGAAAAGTGCAGAGGCTGTGATTCTGGAATATAAGACGGCGGTACAAAATAGCAAAGTGAAGATCACTGTGCCCTCCCCGGAGAAAGGGGATGCGGTATTAGACCACGGCAGCATAGTCCTTGATGGCTGGGAGGATGGCGCTGCTCTGATGAACCTCTACAATCGCTTCAATGAGATGCCGCTGCAGCTCGATACCCAGCCGGAGAGCCTTATTATGGATCGTATAGATCCGGCTGCGGCAAAGGCGGGGGATGAGGATCCGTTGACCCTGGCGCAGTTACATATCTTTCTGCATTATTATGGAGAACAGCCGTATAAAAAGCATTTAAAGGAAATAAAGGCTTTACTAAAAGACCTGAACCGTGCCAGGGAGGATTATCTTCTGGCGTTTATGACGGAGGCAGAGACAGGAGGCTTCCTAACGACTTCCCAGAAAGCAGCCTATATACGTGCCTATCAGGATGCCTACGAGGCATGGATGGAGGCAACGGAGAAGGATCGTAAGCTTTGCAATGCGATCACTGCCTATGGAGCAGCAATTCAGGGTGATACCGAAACCGTTACTGCAGAAGCCTACGAAGAGCTCTTCTCTCTACTATACCAGGAGGATAAAGAAAAGCAGCAGGCAATCCGTTCCGCAAAGGAACTCGCCGTCTCAAAGCAGGAGGATTTGAAGCGGATTACTCTGCAGTGGGAGAGAAAACTCTCTGCATCGGATAAAGAACTGGAAAAGGCAAGAGAAAGAGAAAGCCGGGCGCAGGAGATCTACGACCAGATAAAGGAGAAGAGCTATAATTATTCGGAGGATGCGCAGATCCAGGAAAATCAGCAGGGGATTGCCGATCGGAATCTGGAGGATGCCAATGAGGCGTTCGAGAAAGCAAAGAATAAGGATGCCGAAATAGAGCGTTCCAATCAAAGGAAAGCAGAGTCGGATCAGATCTCTGGTAAGCTTCTTTCTCTGGAGGTGGAGAAGAAAAAGGAAGCCGTGGATCTGGTAGAAAAGCTGCTGGATCAGGAGGGGCGTGTGCTTTCCCCAGTATCGGGAAACATCCGGCAGATCGACCTTACGGTGGGCAGCAAAATATCAGGAGCGGAGAAGGTATCCATAACTATGGAGAATTACGGATTTATCACACAGGTATCGAGGGATGAGGTAAAGCATCTGGAAGCCGGAGACGAAATTAATATCATGCTGAATAATAACAAAAAGACAGTATCTGCGATTATTGAGAGCGTCAGTCCGGAGGATGAAAAAGGTATGTCTGAAATAACCGCAGTTTTACCGGAGGGAGAATACAACGGGGGGAGTCACGCCTCCTTCACAGTAAATAAAACCTCAAAGCAGTATATGCAGACGCTGCCGCTGCAGGCGGTACGTATGGACTCGAACCAGGTAAATTATATTCTTGCAATTAGGGAGAGCAATACCAGCCTTGGAAAAGAGCTGATTGCATACCGGGTAAATGTGGAGGTATTGGAAAAGGATAGCCGCACCGCTGCAGTAAAAGCAGTGATCGATGCAGAGGATAAGATTATTATCAGCAGCAGTAAGAGCATTGAGGAAGGGGATCGGGTTCGGATCGATGAGGAAAATAAATAGCAATATCAAACAAAATATATGTTTCTTTCTGCTTTTTACTGCGGTCTATCTTCTATGGGGAACAGCGGTATATTACGGTCAATATGTTGTTGAGCACTACCAATCTGTCAGTATCCGGATGAAGGGCGGCACGGTCTCCCAGCGTGAACTTATGCAGATGGTTGAGCAGGAGAAGGAAAACAAAAATCAGGAATTCGCGGGTATATCAGCTTGGAATCAGGTGGAGAATCAGTCCTTAGAATCGGATCGGCTAGGTACGAAGGCGGAGGTCCGGTTGATCGAAGTATATGGAGTTATAGAGAAGGTATATCCGGTTGAACTTATAAGCGGCTATACACCTGCGGCAGACGATGCTGAGGGCTGCCTGATTGACGAGGCAACGGCATATAAGTTGTTTCGGACAGCGGATTCTGTGGGAAATGCTCTGGTCTATAAAAACAAGACCTTTTATGTCCGGGGCATCCTTCGGTGTTCCGAAGAAGTTTGTCTAATAATACCAGGTTCAGAGGAGAAGAACTATTCCAACCTGGAGCTTACCTTTACCGATGGTGACAACCGTGGACAACTGGCTGCAGATTTGATGAGACAATATGGATCTACCGGTGGCTATACCTTGATCGATGGATACCTGATCGCTAAGAGCCTCTCTCTTGTATATCGGCTGCCGGCATGGCTCCTTGGCTTTATTCTGCTGTATGATCTGCTGGCGGTTCTTTGGAAGAGGAGAAGGATACCACTTCAAGTGATCGCTCTGGTACTGATTATTGTATGCTTATGGCCTCTGCTTTTCTGGATGATGGAATATGAGTTCTATCTGCCACAGCAGCTCATACCAACGAAATGGTCTGATTTTTCCTTTTGGAGCAGAAAATATGCTGCTTTTCTGGAGTGGAAGGAAGCTATGGCCTATATTATCCCCAGTTATAGAGATGTTCTTTTAAAAAAAGATATCCGCGGCTGCCTATTACGGATTGTGGCAGCAGCAACCGGAATGTTTGTGCTGGTTCTCCATGAGCGCAGGCTGTTTTTCAAGCATAGGCAGTCTGGTAGTATCCTCCTAATAGCTTTGCTGGAATGTGCAGCCCTTTCTCTTTTGTTTGCTTTTGGCAAAATGTTTATCATCCCGAGAGCCTATCTGGGAATGCCGGTATTTTATATGCTGGTGGTGGGTTGCTTCCGGTGGGGCGAGGGCTGGATACGGACACTTAGGAGCAGCCATCCCTGGAAGGATGCAGCTAAATTTAACCGAAGTTAATCTAATAATTAATCGATGAAAAAAACGTTACTGTTCACACCCCTAACAAAGTGAGGATTTTTATAAAGACTACAATGATGAGAATTTGGTCTTGTATCAGAAGTATTCCAGAAAAGATGTATGTCGACTACTTAATTGGGAGCGTGACGATAGCTCAACGATATATGGTTATAAGATCAAAAACGGTACATGCCCAATTTTTGTTACGTATGAAAAGAAAGAAAATATTGCTAGTAGTACAAAATATGAAGATCAATTTATAAATAACAGAGTATTTAGTTGGCTTACCAGGAGCCGTGTATCCATTGAAAGTACAGAAACGCAGGAAATTATCCACCATAAAGAGAATGGCCTTAGGATATTTTTATTTATCAAGAAGAGCGATGGTGAAGGAACAGATTTTTATTATATGGGAAAGGTAAAGCCAATAGTATGGTCTGAAACAACGATTAAAAATGATAACGGTAAGGCTCTTCCTATTATGAACTTTCAAATGGAACTGGAGCATAGCGTTAGAAATGATATTTATGATTATTTTACTAGGTAAATAGGAAAGGAAACGCAATGAAGACAATTGAAGTAGCAGCTGCAGTTATAAAAAAAGAAAATAAAATATTTACAACGCAACGAGGTTATGGTGAATTTAAAGGTTTCTGGGAATTTCCCGGAGGAAAAATAGAAGCAGGTGAGACACCACAGCAGGCTTTAACTCGTGAAATTAAGGAAGAACTTGATATTGATATTGAAGTCGGAAAATTAATAGATACCGTGGAGTATGACTACCCTCAGTTTCATTTAACGATGCATTGCTTTATTTGTACCATTTTATCAGGAAAGTTAGTTTTAAAGGAGCACGAAGCAGCGAAATGGTTGACGAAAGACATATTGGATCGTGTAGATTGGCTACCGGCGGACAGAATTTTAATTAAAAGATTAAAAAAGCTTATTTGATATTTATGAAGAAGGCGTCGGATAATACATGGAAGTCCTCTTTTATGTCAAAGAAAAGCAGGGGGAGAAAGCAATTCCCCTAGGATTTTATTTTCCCGTCTTACAGTCTAGCAGGGGCGCAAGCTCCCTGGTTACAGACTATGGCTTTATGCCGGAAACAAAAGCGGAGATAATACCGGAAGCTTATATGATACAGGATCCATGGACAAAACTGTTAAGGTCAAGTCTGAATCACCCAAAAGGGAGGAACTGGTTAGCTTATCCGCAGCTTCGTGTAATAGAGATGGAGCAAGCCCTGCGATAGGAAGGATTCCGGCTTCGGCTTTATATAATATGGCAGCAGTGATGTGGTCAGGATTAAATAAGAATGAAATACATATGTTATCAGTTTGAAATGATAAGAGTAGGAGAAAAGAGGTTAATGTTATTATCCATACCGGAAATCGGTAACTTCTTGTTGAACTAACATATATTATAACTAGAATAATTTGTAATTAGAGGATGATTATGAATCGTATTGGTTCCGCCCCACAGGGTATGTTATTTCTAAATGATACTATAGTACATGTCGAAAACGCTTTCATAGAGGAAGTAGCTGCAAACACCGAAAGAACAGGCTATGTATTAATATCTTTTGGCGTTAGCGATGAAAACAATATGATTAATATGAATGAAATCAGGCTAAATGTAGGAGATAGCACCATAATTATGGATGAAAACGGAATGTCACTTAATCTGTTTGACTTAAAAAAGGGAATGCGAATAGATGCAGATTTCTCTTCTGCAATGACAAGAAGTATTCCTCCTCAATCAAATGCTTACCGGATTGTGGTATTGCAGGGAGAACCTTTCTTTAATATAACAACGGACCGTGTTGTAAGTGTTGACGTAAATAATGGTTTTCTTCTCACCGGAAATCCCTATGACATTAATGATCAGTTTATATTCACCATCTCTAATGAAACAGTGATTCTAGATCAAAATAATAATATTATTCCATTAGAAGCGATCCAACCCGGGCAGTTGGTACGAGTGGAACATGCTATATTCCAGACTCTTAGCATACCTCCCCAATCTCCTGCCTACCGGGTGCAGGTTCTATAAAATAAAGTTCGCATTCTTGACACCTATCCTAAATAAAAGAGCATCAGATCTCAAGCTGATGCTCTGAATGTTTCACTATTCACAATTCTCGAATATTGGTTCTATATACTCTTTAATAAATTCTATTCTATCCTTGACCTTTGGTACAAAAAGAGAAGCAATAGAAACTACCATTTTGTTCTTTGTATTGCCATAAATAGTATTTCCTCCATCTCCCATAGCTGCATAGTAATGCTCTTTATCATTACCAACCCACCACAGATACCCATATGGCAGATTGAGTTTTTCCCATCGACTATGTTCCATTGTACTCTCGTCTATCCATGTTGTCGATACAATTTGTTTTCCATTCCACATTCCGCCATCTAGGTATAATTGACCTATTTTTGCCATATCCATAGGAGAGAGTGTGAGACCCCATCCTGCTGCATTTACTCCAGTCTGGTCAACAACCCAGCCACTGATATTTTTAGCTTTATTAAATGCGAGTTGTTCCTCTTTATTATGAAAAATCACATTACTCGGGGCTGTAATTCCTAGTGGCAAGAATAAATTTTCTGTTGCGAAATCAAGCACAGATTGCCCTGTTGCTTTTACAAGAATGCCCGACAAAATATCTGGTCCTATGAGGGGAGTGTATCTAAAATTCCCTATCTGCCCCTTACCTCCTAATAAATCAAGGGAAAAATTTACCCAGTCATCACTGGTGAAATACTTTATGTAGGGTGCAACCTTATATTTATACGGGGCGGTCATTGTCATCAAATTCTTAAGTGTAACATTCTGTATTGTTTTTTCTCTTCTTTTAATTGTGTAATCTGGAAAAAAATCCAATACTTTCTGGTTGATACTTTTGATGTACCCTCTGTCCATGGCAATCCCAATCAATATGGAAATAATACTTTTTGTTACTGAATAAACATGGATTCGGCTAGTAGCAGTGCACTCATTAAAGTAATTTTCATATAGTGTTTTGCCGTCTTTTAGTACAACCATGCCTGCAATATTGCTATAATCATTGCTTATTTTCTTTTCCAACTCTGTCACTTTTTCTTGATTCATATAAAGTTCTCCTTTATCATCATTTATTATCTTTTTAGCTCAATACTCTTTCTTAGGTTTTCTTTTTAATAGGATAATAAATTTCAGTTATAAGCTCACTTTCTTTTAAAACTTGAGAAGGGTCAGTTACATAGACTTCATAAAGGGCATTGTTAGATTCATAGCCTTCTTTTTCAGCCCATTCACGTTGTTTTGTGTATACAGCAGATAGGTTAGAATATGAGCCATGCAGAACTGTTTTCAAACATAATCCTGGGTAAAAATCTCTTGTACCTTTAACATACTCTTTTACCGGGATAGCAAATTCAGTATCTAAACCAGATGGACTAAATTCTGCACTGTGAAAAAGTACCATTGGTGGAGCAAGCATAGTTAATTTGTCGTCTGCAATTTTCCGTAATAATTTACTAAAGCAAATACCATATTCTTCGGTAAAATCGTATTCATGAACCATTTTTCGGAAAGATAGAAGATACATCTTTGGTACTTCTACAAGTTGAATATCAAAGCTTTCCAGATATGACATAATTGACTTGCCTTGTTTCAAATTTAATATATCATCATTTAACTGGTCTAAAGTCTTTTTAAATTCCTGTACTTGTTTTTCAATTTCTTTCTTTTTTTTGATAAGATCCGCGTAAAGCTTTTCGTCTTGCAATTCTTCTAATTCAAGGATTGTTTTAATTTCATCTAAAGAAAAATTATATGATTTTAGGCGGTTGATAAATAGCATTGTTTCTAATTGTTCAACAGAATAAGATCTATAACCATTTTCAGAGTTGATTTTAGCAGGTAAAATCAACCCTACTTCAGCATAATAACGAAGCGTCTTTGTAGACACTTTACATATATTTGAAAACTCTCCAATAGACAACATAGATTATCCTCCTTCAGTGTATCCAATATGCCTATTTTTATATTACACCTTCCCCTAAGGGTAAAGTCAATGAGAAGAAGACCACGAGAAAACGCCGTACATAACAAAAAACATGCAATACCTGAAAAAGGTATCGCATGTTTTTAAGCGACTAATCGGGAAAAAGCCTTGCCTGAAAATATGGCAAGGCTTAGGAAGAATAAAAAAGTGAGCCCGCGGCGAGTGTCTTTATTCTTCCTGCGTAGCTTTTTCGTTTTCAATTATGTCTCTTATTCTTTCAGCTACAGCTTTTTCATCGGCATTGTCTTTATCTTCTTTTTCGAATACAAATTCCGCATCCGGTGATATGACATTTCTTTGTATTTTATTAGAATATTTTTCTTCCGCTTCTCTAAAAAAGTCGAGCAATGGCTCTATGTTGCGGTTAAAATATTCCGGAGATACTAAATAAGAGTCATCTTCAATATAAACGACTGTTCCGTTCTTTATCCCTTCTCTCACGATGTCAAAATCATCCGTTTGAAATATTGTCCAATCAGAATAATCCTCTTCTTCTATTTCAACCGCTTTTGGCTTATTACTATCGACTACTGTAACGGCACAAGTATATTTTTTGCTTCCTGCAGTAGCTGTAATTGTGGCCTTCCCTTCAGACTTGGCGGTGATTGTTCCGGATTTGCTTACTGTGGCAACAGATTTCTTACTAGTTTTCCACGTTGCGTTTTTACTTGTCCCATTGACCTTAAGCTTTAAGGTGGAGTCAACCTCCATTGTTGCTTTGGCTTTACTGATTTTAACCGCTGCACTTGCAGTATTAGGTACAATACCTATGCATAATACCGCAACCAAAAAAATTGATAATAATTTTTTCATTAAAAACCCTCCTTAGTACATACGGTAGTGTCAAATAACTACCTTGTTTTATTGTTCTAAACCTTGATTTTATGGGAGTTTGCAATAAAAAGAGCAATGACCTCCCTTTTTTGGTATAATGTCCTCGACGAAAACTCCAAAATACCTGAAAGGATTTCATTGCT
>SVEA01000130.1 GCA_015057615.1 Lachnospiraceae bacterium
ATACTTATTTAAATATAAATTATGTTGAATTTCTCAGAGAAGTCGGCGTTCACTTCTCAGTAAATAAGATGCTTACCGCCGATTGCTATAAGCAAAGAATGGAACGAGGTCTTACTTTCTTTGAATTTAACTATATGCTGATGCAGTCCTATGATTTCTGGAAATTAAATCAATTATATGATTGTGAACTGGAATTAGGCGGAAATGATCAGTGGTCCAATATTATCGGCGGTGTTGAATTGATCCGCCGCAAAGAGCAGAAACCGGCATATGGTCTGACCTTTAAGCTTCTTACCACAAGCGAAGGGATCAAGATGGGTAAAACCATGAAGGGCGCTGTATGGCTGGATGCCGAGAAGACTTCTCCTTATGAGTTTTTCCAATATTGGAGAAACATTGAGGACGTAAAGGTTGAGGAATGCTTAGGTCTGCTGACCTTCCTTCCGATGGATGAGGTAAGAAGGCTCGGTGCATTAAAAGGTGCAGAAATCAACTATGCAAAGGAAGTTCTGGCTTATGAGATCACCAAGATCGTTCACGGTGAGGAAGAGGCAGTAAAGGCAAGAGATGCTGCCAGAGCTTTATTTGCAGACGGCGGCAAATCCGAGGATATTCCAACCACCTCCTATCCGGCAGCGAAGTTTGCAGAAGGCATTGACTTAATCACACTTCTATGTGACGCAAAGCTTGCTTCCTCACGTTCCGATGCAAGACGTACGATCCAGCAAGGCGGTGTTACCGTGAATGATGTAAAAGCTATGGAAATTGATAAAGTATTCACACAAGATGACTTTGATTCGGATGGTACCCTGCTTGTTCGGAAAGGCAAGAAAGCATATCACCGTTTTATTGCTGAATAATTATTTCTTCTATGCAACTTCGGTTAGTACTTATAAAAATGCGCTTGTTAAGAATTCACTTGAAAAACGTGATTGTATATAAGTAAAAAGAATGGAGTTGAAATTATGCCTTGGTGTCCAAAATGTAAAACAGAATATCGGAAAGGATTTACCGTCTGCTCCGACTGTAATACCCCGCTTGTAGAGAAATTGGTTGACGAGGAAATGATTCCTTTTTTTCAAGCAGAAGAAAAACGAATCGCTGATAAATTAGTCCGCTATTTCGAATACTCGGGGCTACCATCCGATGTCCGGTACTATGAAGACAATCAGATTTACGTAGTATCCATCCCTGCAAGGAATCAAAAAGAAGCAAAGAAGCTGTACCAAGCCTTCTACTTTGTGGAAAGGGAAAAAGCCGAAAATGAAACCAAAACTGACTCAGAAACAGAAAACGACAGGATGGATGACATTTCAACCTACAATAGTAAACTTCATACAGCCGCAGAAGAAAACGAAAACAAGGAACAAGATGACCGAAAGAATTCTGACCTGCCGATGAAGACAGCAATTTACGAAACAATGGTTGGCACAAAGAATACGGCTGATACGGCTTCAGAAGAAATCAGCACAGAGGATACGATGGATGCAAGTCTGGCAGATATCAGTACAAAGAATACTGCGGATGCGGTTTCGACAGATACCGGCACAAAGAATACAATGGATATGCTTTCGGAGGACACCAGCACAAATAATTTAGCGAATACGGTTGCAGATGATACCGGAACAAATCATACAACGAATGCGGTTTCGGAAGATGCCGGCTCAAAAAATACAGCAGAGGAAACCGATCCCCTCTCTTCTCTTGATGTGGCACCACCGGAATACGATCCGGAGGAGGAACCGGTAACCTACGTGCTGAAATCAGAGCAATATAAGGATCTAAATAGTACGTTTTGGATCTTTCTCATCTTTGGTATCGCAGGAATTCTTATATTAGTACTAAATTTTATTGGTATCTTTCACTTTATTAACGGGGCTATCCCGAGCATCACCATGGGAGCTTTATTTGTCTTCTTCCTGTATGTTGCACTTAGCACCCATTACAAAGCAAAGAAGGTACAGGCAGAAATTAAAGCAGAAAATGAATTGACTGAGAAAATCAACGAGTGGCTGGCTGCGAATATTACCGAAGACTTTCTCTCTTCGATCCACATTGATTCAATTTCACCGGAATTAAACTACATGCGTGCCAGCGAAACAATCCATGATATGCTGATCAAGGAATTCGGACCGCAAAACAATGCTTATCTGGATCGTCTGCTTGAAGAATTCTACAATCGTACTTTCGATCACATGCTGTAATACAGTATCTATTCAAAAACAGAATACGATGCTGCTGCAATCAATGAAAATGGGTTGATTAGTCAAAGAACCATTCGACGCTGATAAGCCGGAATTCATTCCACTTGATAGTACCTTTCGATTTACGCTGAATGTTGAATAGTTGGCATATCTTTTCTTAACTGAATCACTGTCTATGAAAGATAATAACCACCAGTCATGGAAAATGAAGTGCACCCCAAACATTGGATGAAAGTTTGATGTTTGGAGGTGCATTTTTATATTTAAGTCGCCGCTCCAGAGATTCCAGGTAACGCCTCTGTCAGTAGAATGTTCCGCATTCAGCAGTTCCGGTGGTAAGTATATGCTGGCTTTGCCAACCGCGCTCGGCGCGAGAATGTGCCAAAGCACATTCTTTGATACAATTGTCAACCCATTATTAAATTATAGTTGACATTTGGTTTTCTTATGCTATACTTAGAAATCATATAGAACGAGGCGAAATACATGGAATTAAAACAACAAATCTTAAAGATACTGGAAGAAAACAGAGGCATCAGCATTAGTGGTGCCAAGCTGGCAGAGAAGCTCTCTGTTACCCGTAGTGCTGTCTGGAAAGCCATCAAAGCTTTGCAAAAGGAAGGCTATTGTATCACAGCGGTGACCAATAAGGGGTATTGTCTTGCTCCCCAGAATGATATTATATCCGCCGAAAGCATTTCCCCTTATCTTAAGGGGAAGGCAAAGAACTTTTCTCTCGTGGTTCATCAGACGGTTACTTCCACGAATACCATTGCAAAGGAGCTTGCCGCAAAAGGGGCTCCCGAAGGTACTGTCATCATTGCAAGGGAGCAGACGCAAGGCCGCGGCAGGATGGGACGAAGCTTCTACTCTCCGGAAGCTACCGGAATTTACTTCTCCATCATCTTACGGCCGAAGCTTAGTATGGAAGATTCCCTTCGAATCACAACTGCCACTGCTGTTGCCGTTGCAGATGCGATTGAGAGCATTGCCAGTGTTGATGCTAAGATCAAATGGGTAAATGATATCTTCGTAAATGGCAAGAAAGTCTGCGGAATTTTAACAGAAGCCTCCCTAAATTTTGAAAACGGAGGTGTAGAATACGCAGTGGTCGGTATTGGTCTGAATATTGCGACACAGGACTTTCCGAAGGGATTAGAAACCGTTGCTGGATCCATATGGAAGGACAAGCCCAGGGAAGATCCGATCTCTTCCATTCTGCTTGCAGAAATTCTGAATAATATTGCCGATATAAAGGATTCCTTAACGGATGCAAAGTATCTCGAGGAATATCAGCGCCGTTCCTTTTTGATCGGGAAAAACATCCTGGTTCTAAAAGGTGGACAGACGATACCTGCAAAAGCGGTTTCCATTGATAAAGACGCCAGGCTGGTTGTGAAATATGAAGATCACACCGAGGAAGCCCTTTCTTCCGGGGAAGTCAGCATTCGACCGATCCTTTAACTTCCCAGTTACTTTATGTTCTTACTTGATTTATGATTTGAGTATTAAAAGCCTTCCTAACAAATCGTCTTCACAATTTACGCAGATTTAGAAAAAAACTTAAGTAATAGGAAACAATATTTTATTCACAATTATTTGAAGGTCGTTGGTACTTAGATCACGTAGATATAAAGACTATTCACTGGATTTCTACTAATCGGATCGGATACGCAAAAACTGTTCGCTGAATTTATTACAACCGAGCTTAACTATCGAAAGAAAATAAGAGGACGAATATTATGAAACAAACACCTAATCATTATAGTATGACAAAAAGTAATATAACGAGTGGAAGAAATACTAAGGTTAAAAATCTTGTTTTAACGGGAATGTTTACCGCAGTTATCTGTGTCTTGTCACAGATATCGATACCGACGCAGCCAATTCCCTTTACCCTGGCACTATTTGCGATATTCCTTACCGGTG
>SVEA01000131.1 GCA_015057615.1 Lachnospiraceae bacterium
AAATCATTTGTTGAAAAGATTAAATGATTTGGGCTGGCAGCCTGCCACTGCTATCTAAATCCATAAAAACTATGAAAAAGCTTCATAGGGGGGGATTGTTGCGTCTTTTTGCTAACAAAGAGACGTTTTCATAATAAAAGCACCGAAGGTGATATTCTGGTACAAGATATTGATGTGTAAGCTCGCTTACCAAGCAATATTTTGTATCAGAATAAGTGCTACGCACCTTTTGACACCTTAATTATAGCTGTTATCGTGTTAGATTATTTACCAAATCAGGGAATGGAAATGGAGGATGTTATGATAGCAACTGAGAAGATTGAAGCAGCAAAGGAAAAATTCGGTCAGTTACTTGAGGAACAGTTACGAAGAGTAGAGGAAATGAAGGCACAAGGGGATTTTATTGATTATCAATCCTTAGATCAGATTATTATTGGAGTGTGCGGAGGCGACGGGATTGGTCCTGCAATTACGGCGCAGGCACAGCGAGTGCTGGAATATCTGCTGAAAGAAGAAGTAAAAACGAATAAGGTGGTTTTTCGCACCATCGATGGTTTAACAATAGAAAGAAGAGCGGCTGAGAATGCGGCAATTCCGCCTGCTGTGGTAGAGGAATTAAAGAAGTGTCATGTAATTTTAAAAGGACCTACGACAACACCAAGAAAGGGTGATCCGTGGCCGAATGTAGAAAGTGCCAATGTGGCAATGAGAAAGGAACTGGATCTATTTGCCAATGTCCGACCAGTTCGCATTCCGGAACAGGGAATTGATTGGACCTTCTACCGTGAGAATACCGAGGGTGCCTATGCGGTAGGCAGTCAGGGAATCCATGTAACGGAGGATCTGGGAGTAGATTTCACGGTTGTGACAAGCCAGGGAACCGAACGAATCATAAAGGCAGCCTTTGAATTTGCAAAGGCAAATGGTAAGACCAGAGTAACCGCGGTTACGAAGGCGAATATCATAAAGACAACGGATGGCAAATTCCTTGATACCTTCCGGGAAATTGCGAAAGAGTATCCAGATATCACCGCAGATGACTGGTATATTGATATTATGACGGCAAAGCTTATCGATGAGAAGAGAAGGAAAGACTTCCAGGTAGTCGTTCTTCCGAATCTGTATGGAGATATTATTACGGATGAAGCAGCGGAATTTCAAGGCGGGGTAGGTACCGCAGGAAGCGCGAATATCGGAAAACGCTATGCTATGTTTGAGGCAATTCACGGCTCTGCTCCCCGTATGGTGCAGGAAGGCAGAGATCAATATGCCGATCCTTCTAGTATCATTCGTGCTGGCGCTATGCTGCTTGGTCATATCGGTTATCCGGAGAAAGCGGATAAATTATATCGTGCCCTTGACATCTGTACCACAACGGAGAAAAAGGTTGTGATTACAGGACGGGACACGGGCGCTACCGGAGCAGAATTTGCAGATTATTTGATGAAAACCATTGAGAAATTGAAATAAGTGTTATAAGGTCATAATGCCTGCGGCACCATAACGAAAACGCACATAAAAAGCAGCTGGAAGGCTTGCTTTTCACGTGCGTTTCTTGTGCGTTTATCACACCATTTAAATATGACTTTTAAATTTGATTTGAGTGTCAAAAGCCTTCCTAACAAATTATCATCAATTTGCATAAATCAAGGAAAACTTAAGTAATAGGGAACAATATTTTAATGCGCGACTGTTTGAAGTCGTTGGTACTTAGGCCCACGTATTTTGTGGTCTTATGTACCATTACGTACTTCAATCCAAGTATTGCGTTTTTTGCAATGCTTTGTGGAACAATGTGTTGCGAATGAAATATGTTTTATATTACTTATCAACGCATAACTTGTGCAAATTGACGAAGGTGGTTTATAAATCGGCTTTTAACACGCAAATCAAATATGAAGTATAATTAGAATAATTTTCTGGGAGTACTTTAGAAGGAGGAACATTCTTGGAGGAATTTAATCTTCAAAAGGAAGTAGCAGATAAGTATTCCTTACGAGGCCGCGTCTTTACAAAGATCAGGGAGGATATCCTAGCAGGTGTTTATAAAGAGAATGAGGAACTCAAGGAAGCCACCCTGGGTAAGGAGCTTGGTGTCAGCCGGACTCCGGTAAGAGAAGCGTTAAGACAGCTGGAATTGGAAGGTCTGGTTACAATCATACCGAATAAGGGAGCCTATGTAACCGGTATTACAAAGAAGGATATCCATGATATCTATGCCATTCGTTCCTATCTGGAAGGTTTATGTGCAAGATGGGCTTGTGAGCATATTACGAGGGAGCAGATCGAGGCACTGGATGAGACGATTTATCTGTCTGCTTTTCATGCGCGCAGAAGTCATAATGATCAATTGGTCGAGTTGGATAATAAATTTCATGAATTGATCTATAAGGCATCCGGAAGTAAGATACTAAATCATGTTCTTTCGGATTTTCATCATTATGTAGAAAGAATCCGTAAGGTATCATTATCAAGTACGAACCGGGCGACCAAATCCATCCGGGAGCATGAAGCAATTCTTGAAGCAATAAAGAAACGGGATGAGGATCTTGCCGAATCCCTGGCGCATGAGCATATCATGAATACGATATTGAACATTAATCATATCGACGAAGAAGAAAAAGGAACGGAGTAGGCGTTCCTTTTTCTAATGTCTTATCCCAGGTTATACCTCGTATAGCAAAAAGGAATACCTCCGGTGGGAAAATGACTGGATTTTCCAATTTAGTTCTGCTATACTTAGCAGAACAAGAAAAACCGTTGATTAAGAAGAGTAGATAGGATCGTTTATTCCCAGAGAGCCGCAGAGGGTGTGAATGCAGCAATAAATGTCGTATCGAATGGACTTATGAGGGTAGGAAAAAAGGCAGCAATGCCAAGTAATGCCTGACGGAATCTCCATCCGTTATCAAGGGAGCATATATGATGGTATATGGAAAGAGGGAGTGCATAGCACTAAACCGGGTGGTACCGCAGAAGTTAAATCGACTTTTGTCCCAGTAATGATACTGAGGCAGAGGTCTTTTTTATGTTATAGGAAAGTTCTCTGAACTTACCAGTAACATAAAAAGCACTCCTGACGAAGACAATTTGTTAGGATAGCTTTTGGCACTCAAATCAAGATTACAAGGAGACTTAGCTTACCGGTGACCACGAAATACACTGGAGAATTCGCAAGTCAGACGTTTTCCGAAAAGCCCAGATTAGTTGTAACGCGTGTTTTCTTTGTTCAAGATTTTTGATTTTCCCTTTGCAAGTTCGTATCTGTACAGAGCATCTAAAAACTTAGGATACACAAAAAGAAGCCGTGCAGAAAGGAAGAGGAAAAAGAGAGAAAAAGAAAGGAGCAGTCGTATGGTAAAAAAGATTCCACACAGAATATATTTAACAGAGGAGCAGATTCCGAAGCAATGGTATAATTTACGAGCGGATATGAAGGAGCAGTCGGACCCAATGCTGAATTCCTCCACCATGCAGCCAGTTACGGATGAGGATCTGTATCCTGTGTTTTGCAGGAAGCTCGCACACCAGGAGCTGGATTCTACAACAAGATATTATGATATTCCGGAGGAAGTGCAGGAGTTCTATAGGATGTACCGACCTTCCCCGCTCATTCGTGCTTACAATCTTGAGAAAGCACTCGGCACTCCTGCCAGGATTTATTACAAATTTGAGGGAAATAACACCTCAGGAAGTCATAAATTGAACTCTGCTGTCGCACAGGCTTACTATGCAAAAGAGCAGGGACTGACAAGTCTCACGACAGAGACCGGAGCCGGTCAGTGGGGCACAGCACTTGCGGAAGCCTGCTCCTTTTTTAGAATTCCGTTAACGGTATATATGGTGAAATGCTCTTATGAGCAAAAACCATTTCGAAAAGCAGTGATGCAGACCTTTGATGCCGATGTAATAGCAAGTCCAAGTAATACAACTGCCGTCGGACGAAAAATACTTAAGCAGGATCCCGATACGGGCGGAAGCCTTGGTTGTGCCATATCCGAAGCGGTAGAGCAGGCGGTTTCTACCGAAGGCTGCCGTTATGTACTGGGTTCTGTACTCAATCAGGTGCTGCTACATCAGTCTGTCATTGGGCTGGAAAGTAAGATCGCTATGGAGATGATCGATGAATATCCGGATATTGTGATCGGCTGTGCCGGCGGCGGATCCAATCTTGGCGGATTAATTGCCCCGTTTATGCAGGATAAATTAACCGGGAAGGCATCCCCAAGAATTCTTGCGGTGGAACCGGCTTCCTGTCCGTCCCTCACCCGAGGGCGCTACGCCTATGATTTCTGTGATACGGGTAAAGTGACTCCACTTGCAAGAATGTATACACTCGGCTGTGGCTTTATTCCATCACCAAGCCATGCGGGTGGTTTAAGATACCATGGTATGTCACCGATCCTGTCGAAGCTCTATCATGACGGGTATATGGAAGCAATCTCCGTAGAGCAAAGCAAGGTATTTGAGGCAGCCGTGCTATTTGCAAAGCAGGAAACCATACTGCCTGCTCCGGAGTCTGCCCATGCAATCCGCGGTGCTATCGATGAAGCACTTCGATGCAAAGAGACGGGCGAAGTAAAGACCATCCTGTTCGGTCTTACCGGTACCGGATACTTTGACATGGCAGCGTATCGCTCCTATCATGAGGGCACCATGGTGGATAATATCCCAACCGATGACGAGTTGCAGAAAGGATTTGATGGTCTGCCGAAGATTCCGGGAATCCAAGGATAATAAATATTCTTTGGTATGTTTCAGAAAGTCCAAGGATAACCTATTCTTTAACAAGCTCGGTAAAGGTTAACCAAATTTAACCTATTCCTCGGCGAGCTCTTCCCATTCTTCCAGCAGCTCTTCGAGACGGGCTTCGATGGTTTTTCTCTCGGTGTTTAATTCGATTAGTTTTTCGACATCGGTATAGACCTCTTCGAGGGTTAACAGATGGTCAATCTCATCGTTGCGGGTTTCTAATTTTGTGATTTCTTCCTCTGCTTTTTTAAGCTCGTTCTGGCGTTTTCGCAGTTTCGCCTGTTCTTCTTTCTGCTGCTGCCAGTTCAGCTTATTTTCACTGACCGGAGCGGAGGAAGAAATGCTCTCCGAAGAAGCCGCCCTATTACGGGTGTTAGAAAAAGGAAATGCACCCGGTCTTGTGGATACGGCAGCTTGATCTGCGTCCATAGATTTTCCAAGGTAAGCTGCCTCCATTTCCGGTTTCTTTTCCAGATAATAATCGTAATTTCCGATATAATTTAATAAGGTCTGCTCGGTGAGATCCAATATTCTTGTTGCTGTTTTATTGATAAAGTAACGGTCATGGGAGACATAGAGAACCGTACCGCTGTAATTATTGATTACATTTTCAAGGATCTCCTTGGAAGTAATATCTAAGTGGTTGGTTGGCTCGTCAAGGATTAATAGATTGGCTTCGGAAAGCATTAACTTTGCAAGGGAAACCCTTCCCCGTTCTCCACCGCTTATATCCTTGATCTGCTTGAAGACATCGTCCTCGGTAAATAAAAATGCGGCAAGGATATTGCGGACGGTGGTGTTGTCCAGATGCGGATAGGCATCCTGCAATTCGTCAAATAAAGTCTTGTCCGGATCCAGCTCCTGCTGTTCCTGATCATAATAACCGATATGCACCTTGGAGCCGATCTTGATTTCACCGTTATCCGGGGCAACCTGCTGGCAAATGATTTTAAGAATGGTCGTTTTACCGGTTCCGTTATTACCAATGATCGCAACCTTTTCGCCGCGCTTTATCTCAAAGGAGAGATCCTTGAATAATTCCAAATTACCGTATGCCTTGGAAAGACCACTGACCTGAAGAACATCATTGCCGCTTACCTGCCTGGGTTCCAGAGTAAAATGCATCTCGGCATGATCCATAGGCTTTTCTACGCGCTCTATTTTATTTAACATCTTTTCACGGCTTTCCGCTCTTTTTATGGACTTTTCCCGGTTGAAGGAGCGGAGCTTGGTTATTACCTCTTCCTGGTGCTTGATTTCCTGCTGCTGATTTAGATACTGCTTTAACAGGGTATCTCGCTGCATAGCCTTCTTATAGGCATAGTCCGAATAATTTCCCTCGAACGTCTGGCATTTTGCATGATCCAGTTCAATTACCTTCGATACTATTTTATCCAAAAAATAGCGGTCATGAGCAACTACGATAACCGCACCGTTATAGTTTAAGAGAAAGGTTTCCAGCCATGCGATGGATACCAGATCCAGATGGTTGGTCGGCTCATCTAGAAGAATAATGTCCGGTTTGGACAGCAGAAGCTTGCCAAGGGCAATTCGGGTCTTTTGACCGCCGGAAAGGGTATCTACCTTTTTATCAAAGTCCTCTTCGGTAAAACCAAGTCCCTTTAATATGCCGGTTACTTCACTCTTATAGGCATAGCCATTCTTTGTTTCGAACTCATGCATCATCCGGGTATAGGAATTGAGCATGCGGTTTAATTCTTCTCCCTTAGCATTCTTCATTTCTAGTTCCAAAGCCCGAATATTCTGATTCAGAGTGATAATATCCTGCTTAACGGTTAACATTTCCTCATAGATGGAGGCTTCGGAAGTAAGATTTTGATGCTGGGCAAGATACCCGATGGTACTTCCCTTCGATAGAACAACCTCTCCTTCGTCGGCGGATAATTCCCCTATAATTATTTTTAATAAGGTGGACTTTCCGGCGCCGTTGATCCCAACGATTGCCGCTTTCTCCCTATCATTTATATGAAAGGATACCGATTGCAGTATTTGTGTCGTACCAAATGCCTTAGTAATATTTTGACATGAAAGTATCATTTCTAATCCCTCGTTAAATGCTTGATAGCTGATTTATAAAGTCATACATCTTCCTATTCTATCATGAATCCTGCCGATAAGTAAAGGGCGAAGAAGCTTACGTTTTCCTTGCTATATGCAGAGTTACTGTTCACACCCCAATGTATACCATGTTATGATTTCGTCAAATGTATCCGAATCGGAGACGCTTTCGCTTAGTTGCATTACGTAGCGGTACATAAGGCTCCAAAATACGGAGCCAAAGTACCAACAAATGCAAATACTCCTTATCAGATATCATTTGTCGAAATCATATGATAGACTTTGCCCATGTGTGAATAGTAACTATGCAGATGGAAGAAGACGGTTTGTCAGGAGGACGGATCCGCAAATCCGCATAATAGATCGATAAACAAATCGCAGGAACTGACGGGTATGCAGATTCATTGCCAGCCTCTTTCGAGGAAGCTGCATCATCTGCCTGCTCTCCGGCGAAACGGTAAAGTTCCTCTAAAGATCGTTCCACAGATTGTGATATTGGGTGTATATTCCCATTTTAATATAGAAAGTTTTTAATGCCAACTGCGGGAATGGGAAATAAATATAAATTATTTTACATATTTCAAAACTGACCAGACTGGTCTATAATATAATTCGTAAATATAGACATATAATTTATATATGGTCTATGATATGGTTTGCAAGGATAGATGTACAATGCATCTATGGTCCATATACATTTATAAAGATGGTCTATGGTCTATACTATGCTTCGTAAAGGCAGACCTATGGTATATAAATGATTATGATAGACAGACCCGTAGTTAATAACATTTGGAGGTGGTCCTATTGGGCGGTCGGTTCGATGCTTTTCTTTCCTTGGATAACCAAAAGCAGCAGCGCATTATCAAATCTGCGCTTATTGAATTTGGAACCAATGGTTTCAAGCGTGCGTCTACTAACACAATCGCGGAAAATGCGCAGATCGGAAAGGGGATGTTGTTCTATTACTTTGGGAGTAAAAAGGAATTATTCGATTTCCTTTGTGAGTATACGCTGGAATGGGCAAAAAATAAATACCTGCGTGAATTTAAGGCGGATACCGGAGATTTCCTGGAACGATATCGTAAACTAACGGAGTTGAAACGTAAGGCAATTTCTGAATTTCCGGAGGTAATCAAGTTTTACGAGAGCTTCTACCACGAGGAGAATGCTCCGTATGTTGAAAAGTTTACTGCCGAGACGCAGGAGGTACGCCGGCAGGTCATCGACAGTCTGTACGGCGGTATCGACTATTCACTGTTCCGAAGTGATATAGACGGAGAGGCAGTTGTTAAGTACATTCAGTGGTTGTTTGACGGTTACACGGCGGACACCGAGGCAAGATTCCGCCAGGGAAGAATTAAAATGGAAGATGAAAACGCTCTGGCAGCAGAATGGAAAAGGTTCTATGCATTCGTTGACGATCTGCATCACATCTTTTACAAGGAGGCTGAGTGAAGGTTTTTCGAAAAAACTGAGAGCCATTGGAAAAACATCTTCGTACAGAGAGTTTGTTGACTGCGGGGCATCCACAAACTCCAAGATGCGTAAAAAGCCGCGCAGAAATTTGAGGTTAGTGCGAATAGTCTCGCCAAAAAAATTGCGAGCCATTGGAAAAGAATCTTCGCACAAGAGTTTGTGTCTGCATGGCATCCACAAACTTAGAAATGCGCATAAAACTGCGCAGAAAAGGGGTAGAAAATGAATATTATCAATATTCAAGATTTAGTCAAGCGGTTCGGTAAATTTACTGCGCTTGACGGGGTGGATTTAACGGTCAGACAGGGCGAGGTGCATGCCTTTCTCGGTCCGAACGGAGCAGGAAAGTCGACTACAATTCGCTGCCTGCTTGGAATTTTGCGTGCTACAAGCGGCACGGTGACCATGTTCGGGCAGGATGCCTGGAAAAACGCTGTGGAGCTGCACAAGCGCGTCGCTTTTGTACCGGGTGATGTGAATTTGTGGAACAACTTTACCGGGGGCGAGGTGATTGATTTGTTCCTATCCCTTTCCGGTAGTAAGCCGGACAGGGCAAAGCGGGAGAAATATCTAAAGCTCTTTGAGCTTGACCCATCGAAAAAATGCCGGACCTACAGTAAGGGCAACCGTCAAAAGGTTGCGCTTGTTGCGGCGTTTGCCTCGGATGCCGAGCTGTTCGTGCTGGACGAACCGACAAGCGGGCTTGATCCGTTGATGGAAAAGGTATTTCAGGACAATATTAAAGAAATAAAGAAGGCAGGCAAGACGGTGCTGCTTTCCTCACACATAATGAGTGAGGTTGAAAAGCTTGCCGACAGCATCAGTATCATTCGTGAGGGCAAAATCGTAGAGAGCGGTTCCATGGCGCAGATTTCGGCGAAGGCGCAGGGCAGAACGCTTGAGGAACTATTCCTTGCCGAATACGAAGGGCGGTGAGGAATATGTTCAAGAAATTAGGCAGATACCTGCTGTTTATTACGAAGCGTGAGCGTATAATCAGTACAATTTGGATTTTTTCCATGGTCGGGTTCGGTGTGGTGTTCACGATGATGTATCCGTCACTGTTTAAGACCGATGCCGAAATGCTGTCTATGGCGGAAACAATGAACGCACCGGTTATGAAGGCGATGTGCGGTCCCGTGTACGGTATGGATGCCCTGTCGCCTGCCATTATGATGGCGCAGCAATGTCTTCTTTGGTTTATGCTCGCACTGGCTGTTATGAACATATTCCTTGTTAACCGTCACACGCGCGTGGATGAGGAGCTGGGACGGCTGGAGATGTTCCGTGCCCTGCCGGTCGGACACTTGACCGGAAGCTTGGCAACGATCAAATTTGCTTTTGCTGTTAACCTGCTGATTGGTGTATTCACTGCGCTTGGCATACTGGCGGTGAATATAGAGGGGACGACGGCTGTTGGGGCGTTTGCCTACGGGCTTGCGCTTGGCGCTGTTGGATTTGTGTTTGCTGCGCTGACCCTGCTTGCCGCACAGATCTTCTCGACCGCGCATGGTGTGACCGGGTTTGGATTTATGGTGCTCGGTGTGCTCTATCTTATGCGGGCAAGCGGGGATATAAGTGGCAGTTCGCTGTCCTATATTTCACCACTCGGACTGGGACTGAAAACCGAAGCGTTTTATGCGGATGATTTTATGCCGATTGTGATTCTTCTTGCGGAAGGCATTGTTTTCTCTGTTATAGCACTCTTCATAAATGCAGTTCGAGACCACGGTACGGGTGTTATTCCGGCAAGAAAAGGGCGTGTTTACGCGACAAAGTTTCTTCAAAGCCCATTTGGACTTGCCTGGAGACTCACACGCGGAACTGCATTCGCCTGGGCGGTTACGATGCTTATCCTGGGAATGGCTTACGGTAGCGTTACGGGCGATTTGGATGCGTTCTTAAGCGGTAACGATATGATACGCCAGATGGTGGAGGCGTCCGGTGCCGGGCAGAGTATTATCGATAGCTTTGTCGGCATGATTTTCAGCATTATGTCAATGCTTGCGGCAATTCCCGTTATGTTGTGCGTACTGAAAATACAAAGTGAAGAAAAGAACGGACGGCTTGAGCAGATCTTTGCCAAGTCCGTACCGAGGGTGCAATTCTACGGCTGCTTTACTGCTATCGCGCTGGTTGAAAGTGTAGTCATGCTCTTTCTGCCCGCCGTCGGGCTGGTTGCGGGTTCCAATGGTTTTCTGCCGCTTAACGATATGCTGAAAGCATCTTTTGTGTACCTGCCGGCACTCTGGGCAATGCTTGGACTGTGCGTGCTGTTTGTCGGAGTTTTGCCGAAGCTGACAGCGTTTGTATGGGTGATGTTCGGCTACTCATTTATTCTCCAGTATTTTGGGCGATTGTTCGATCTGCCGGAGTGGGCGGTGAAAATCTCTCCCTTCGGCAGCATCCCACAATTGCCTGTTCAGGAATTTAGCATCGTACCGCTCCTAATACTGACCGTACTTGCGGTTCTTCTGTATGCCGCCGGGCAGTGGAGGTTTTACCGGCGTGATATCGGTTAAAGGGCAGCGAAAGCGGTTGCTGCGTTCCTAATATGCTCCCTTCTAGTAGACAAGTGAAATAATAATAACTTGTTTACTTAGAAAGGAGCATATTACTTTCCTCCTTTTCAATCGTGCATTGCAGAAAGATGATAGTCCCTCTTGCTGCGCAAAAAAACAACATGGACGGAGTGTTGATTTTTGGTACTTATTTGCTGTTTAATGGACGCTTTTCGGATGGGAAACAACATTGACTTATTATTAACAATTTAATATAATTGAGGAAGGAGTTAAAAGGAGAAGGAGGAAGATCATTGTATAAGAAAGAAATTTCAAAAGCAGTTATAAATAGATTACCTAGATATTATCGTTATTTGGGAGATTTGCTCGAGAAGGATGTAGTACGTATTTCATCGAAGGAATTGAGCGAAAAGATGAAGGTTACCGCATCACAGATCCGGCAGGATTTGAATAATTTTGGGGGGTTTGGACAACAAGGGTATGGATATAACGTAGAATATTTACATTCTGAGATTGGAAAGATTCTAGGACTGGAGATGAAATATAATCTGATCATTGTTGGGGCAGGTAATTTAGGACAGGCATTAGCAAATTATGTGGATTTTGAGCGGCGGGGTTTTTTAGTGACGGCATTATTTGATATTAGTCCCGATTTGATTGGTACCAAGATACGAAACGCCGTTGTCCGTCCATCCGATGAGTTGGAGGAATATATTAAGGCAAATAACGTCGATATAGCGGCGATTACGGTACCAAAAAGCAGAGCCGTTCCGCTTGCAGTAGATCTAGCAAAATGGGGCATAAAAGGTATTTGGAACTTTGCACCGACCGATCTAAATCTGCCGAAGGAAGTGACCGTTGAAAATGTGCATCTGGCAGAAAGTCTGATGAAGCTGTCCTATCGGCTGTCGACGAAGAACCAGACAGAGTAACCTATCAGGCTGAAGAAGGATCGGATGAAACGAATGAGAAGAGCAAAAAAAGCGAAGTTAAATAATCTTGTCAAGAATCAAAAGCTGCCAATCCTGACATTGGATTCCCGCTGGCATGAGATTTTTCCGGAGGAGGAGAAAACATCAGAAATCAAGGATTTAGAGACGAAATTGAATGACCTTCTCAGGAAGCAGGGGAAGCTTGTGAACGAGGTCAAGGAATTAAAGCAGTTGAAAAAAAATCTGATGGGAGCTATCGTTGCTAATATGGAGATCGATTCCAGCCCCGCTGGAAAGGTGAAAGCGAAGAAGCAGGATCGAAATAAGCAGTATATTCTTGAAATAAATGAGAAAATCGAAAAAGAAATGGAAGAGTTATCGAAGCTTCCATATCGAATCAGAGAAATCAATGAGGAACTGTTAGTGGAAAGCGTCACCATTTGCTACAGTCGCATAGAAAAGCAGGTGGAGGAAATCAATGAGGTTTCCGACTGGATCTTAAAAACCAGAGAGAAGCTCAAAGAGAAGATCCTTTTAAAGCAGGATATGGAATTAAGAAATACAACGATGTATTCTTATATGCATGATCTGCTGGGTGCGGAGCTTATGGAGAGCATTGATAAGAAGCATTTTCACGGTTAACTTTTTTGTGGGAGGTTCTATGATTACAGGGATCGGTGTTGATTTAATCGAGGTAGAACGGGTCGTGAAGGCATGTCAGAAGGAAGCCTTTCTTACACGGCTGTATACCGTGCATGAAATCGAGATAATAAGGAAGGATATGAATAAAGCTGCCGGTAACTTTGCAGTAAAAGAGGCAGTCGCTAAGATGTTCGGAACGGGGTTTCGAAAGATCAGGCCGATCGAAATTGAGGTTCTTCGTAATCCGGAGGGTAAGCCTTATGTCAATCTGCATGGAGAGGCAGCAAGACTCGCCGATCAGCAGGGAATCACCGATATCCATGTATCTATAACCAATACGAAAGAATTTGCTAATGCATTTGTTGTAGGGGAGCATAGAGATAATTGACTTTATGGAGCGCAAAAAGATGCGCAGAAATGAGGGAAATATGTATTATGCAGTTAATTCGTGTAAGATGAAGAGCATTGATCAGTATACGACAAAAGTAATAAAAATTCCTTCTCTTGTTCTCATGGAGCGAGCTGCCTATGAAGTGGTTGCCGTAATGAAGCAGAAGATAGCAAAGACGGATCGTATTCTGGCGGTCTGTGGAAATGGAAATAATGGAGGCGATGGAATTGCAGCCGGTAGAATCCTATATTTACAGGGATACCAAGTTGCGATTCTTTTTATTGGAGAAGAGGAAGCGGCAACCAGGCAGACAAAGCTGCAATTGGAGATTGCAAAAAATCTTGGAATCCCGATTGCGTACAACAACTACAAGCCAGGTGAATATACTATATTAATTGATGCTATTTTTGGAGTAGGATTATCCAGGCCGGTAGTCGGAGAGCAGGCGAAAATCATAGAAGCAATGAACCGGACAGATGCGGTTGTCTTCTCCGTGGATATGCCTTCTGGTATTATTGCGGATAATGGGAGCGTTGCGGGCGTTGCCGTTCGGGCGGATTATACCACTACCTTTGGCTGTCAGAAGCAGGGACTGCTTCTATATCCGGGAGTAGAGTATGCTGGTGAGGTTACCGTTGCGGATATCGGGTTTCCGGGGAGTGCCGTACAGCAGGCAGAGCCAGATACCTTCTATTATTCTATGGAGGATCTAAAGCAGCTGCCGGCAAGAAAACATAACGGACATAAGGGGACCTTCGGAAAGGTCCTTGTGATCGCGGGATCGAAGGGG
Source organism: Lachnospiraceae bacterium (assembly GCA_015057615.1). Lineage (GTDB taxonomy): Bacteria > Bacillota > Clostridia > Lachnospirales > Lachnospiraceae > Mobilitalea. The sequence goes on from SVEA01000131.1 coordinate 13,588, forward strand.
ATGAGCGGCGCCTGTTATTTGTCGGCAAAGGCAGCATATCGGACCGGAGCAGGCTTAGTTAAGGTTTTAACAGCTTCGGACAATCGCTCGATTATACAAACCTTGCTTCCCGAGGCTTTGTTTTCCTCCTATGATGATTGCCAAAGCATAGAAGGAACGAAAGCACTTATAGAACACGTAGCTTGGGCAACGGTGATTGTTATCGGGCCGGGGCTTGGGCAATCGGAAACAGCAGCTTATCTGCTTCAGACGGTTTTAAAAGCAGCCAAGGTTCCTGTGATCCTTGATGCAGACGGCATTAATATGCTAGCGAAGCGGCTGGATACCATTTCGGAGGACAGCAAGGCAAGAATCGATGCCCTATCGAGATGGGGAATGGCTTCCATTATCCTTACGCCGCACCTGATGGAGCTGTCCAGGCTGATCCACGTTCCGGTGGACCAAATCAGTAAGAATCTGATTGACACTGCCAGCCAATGTTCTTATAATAATAATTTGATCTATGTAGTAAAAGACGCAAGAACGATTGTTACGTATCAGGGAGAACGCTATATCAATGTATCCGGTAATGACGGAATGGCTACCGGAGGCAGCGGCGATGTACTGACCGGAGTGATCGCAGCCTTAGCCGCGCAGGGAATGGAACCCTACAAAGCAGCCTGCCTTGGAGTATACCTACATGGGCTTGCCGGGGATTATGCGGCAGCTAAGAAGGGAACCTATTCTATGATCGCCGGTGATATCCTTGAATCCATCGAGCAGGTATTACTTGCATAGATAGATCAGAAACCTTCATGAAATGGGAGATAGTGCATATTATGAATGAAGAAATACAGAATGCAAATGGAAATCAATACTATAGAGTGCAAGCAAATGTTAATTTGAATGCAATCCGTCATAATATTCTGGAAGTAAAAAATAAACTGAAACAGGACACCAAGCTGATGCTGATTATCAAAGCAGACGCCTATGGGCATGGGGCTGTTGCAATTGCGAAAGCCATCCGTAAGAATCATTTTGCCGATGCCTATGGTGTGGCTATTATTGAGGAAGCCGTTGAACTGCGAAAAGCAGGAATTGATACACCCATCCTGGTTCTCGGCTATACGCCGAAGGAGCAATACCCGCTGGTTGTTGCCTATGATGTGACACAGACCATCTTCCAGTATGAGATGGCAGAGGAGCTTGCAGAGGAAGCAAAACGGCAGGGGAAAAAGGCTAAAATTCATATCAAGCTAGATACCGGTATGAGCCGAATCGGTTTCTGCGACCAGGAAGAGAGCATCAAGGAGATTAAGCGAATTGCTCAATTGGAGAATATTCAAATTGAGGGACTGTTCTCACATTTTGCACAGGCAGATGAAACGGACAGAACAAGTACAAGAAAACAATTAGAACGATATTTGACTTTTGTTCATAGGTTAGAAGAGGAAGGAATACATATACCACGGAAACACATTTCCAATAGTGCTGGTATTCTGGACTATGCCGAGGCAGAACTTGATATGGTGCGGTGTGGGATTGCTACGTATGGAATCTATCCTTCCGATATGGTCAGTAAGAAGGAGGTCGGATTAATTCCGGCAATGGAATTAAAAACCCATGTAATTTTTGTAAAAGAGGTAGAAGCAGGGGTAGGAATCAGCTATGGGGCGACCTATGTTACAAAGAAAAAGACAAAGGTGGCAACCATACCGGTTGGATATGCGGATGGATACTCAAGAAATTTATCAAATTGCGGCAGGGTCATCATCCATGGTCAGTATGCACCGATTATCGGAAGAATTTGCATGGATCAGTTCATGGTTGATGTTTCTGCCATTGAGGATGTAAAACAGGGGGATACCGTAACTCTTTTGGGAAAAGACGGGGATGCTTATATTTCCGCTGAGGAGTTATCCGAGTGGTCCCATTCATTTCCATATGAGCTTCTTTGTACCGTGGGAAAGCGAATTCCAAGAGTATATATTGATAATTGATATGCTTGTCAAAAGCCTTCCTACCAAACCGTCATCCTTAATTTGTACAATTCAAAGAATGACCAACAATTGGAAACGTATTTTAATTCGCAACTGTTTGAAGTCGTTGGTAATTAAACCACGTATTTTGTGGTCTTATGTACCATTACGTACTTCAA